>NZ_JAGUUD010000105.1:0-28162 GCF_020177535.1 Paraburkholderia sp. XV
GGTGCCGCCCCGCACAGGGGCGACGCTTGAAGCTAGATAACGCATCGCGGATGCCAGCGCAAACCCAAGCAAACCAAAACCAAAAACGCTTACCCCTTCACAAGCAAACTCGCATCCCTCGCCACCAACCAGCGCCCATCAGTTTCCTTACGCAAAATCGTAAGCGTATTACCGGCATGGCGCACGGGCGGCGCCGAGCCATCTTTCAGCGTAATCGTGACCTCAAGCTGCGAACGCAAAAATGCCCAATCCCCCAGCACCTGAAGCTCCAGAATCTCGCTCTTACCATCGATATCGACATTCTTCTGGCCCTCAGCGGCCACCCCAAACGCGGCTTTGCCGAACGGCTTCTGCCCAGGCACCATAAACACCGCGTCGTCGGTCATCAGACTCATCACGGTCGCCGTCTCGCCAGCCTTGCTTGCGGCGAGCCACGTATCGATCAGTTCGCGAATGGCGCGTTCGTCGTCGGTCATGATGGGTTCCTTGCAGATCGGCATGCGATCCGTCGATTGTAGACGGCCCAGTTCCAGCATCATTCAGACCCAACAACCCCCATCACTTCGATGTAACGATCACACCCACACTCGCGCTCACGACGAACAGCGTGCCCGCCAGCTGCAGCGCCGTCATCGGCTGATGCAGCACGATAAAGCCCGCCGCCGCGCCGATGGCCGGCTCGACGCTCATCAGAATCCCGAACGACGCAGCGGGCATGTGGCGCAGCGCAATCATTTCGAGCGCATATGGCAGCAGCGGAACCAGCACCGCGAGGCCCGCCGTGGCCGCCAGTTGCATCGGCGCGATGTGCAGGCCGTGCTCGACCAGGCCGAACGGCGTCGCGACAAGCGCTGCCGCGATCAGCGATACGGAAAGCCCTTCGAGCCCATCGAACAGCGCCCCCGTCTTTTTCATCAACACGATATAGCTGCCCCAGCCGCACGCCGCGCCCGCCGCGAGCAGCATGCCGACCGGCTCGCCGATCCAACCCGAACGGTCATGCGCGAGCAGCAGCACGCCAGCGACAGCGAGCAGCGGCCACAGCAGCGCGCGCAGACGCCGCACGCCGAGCGTCGCGACGGCCAGCGGCCCGAGAAAGTCGATCGCCACGGCAAGCCCGAGCGGAATCCGCTCGATTGCCGAGAAGAAACAAAGCGTCATGCCCGCCATCGCCACGCCCAGCACACCCGCCGCGAGCCAATGCGCCCGCGAGTAGCTGCGCAGCTTCGGACGCACCACCAGCGCAAGGATCAGCGCCGCCCACGCGAGCCGCAGCCACGTCGTGCTGAACGCGCCGAATGCGGCCATCGTCGGCGCGGAGAGGGCGGCGCCGAACTGCACGCACGACATCGACAGCACGCCGAGCAGCGCAGCCATGCCGACATGGCGCTTAGGGGCGCTAGACACAGGCGCGGTGTCAAAGGCAATCGGTTCGGCGAGGGTGGAATTTTTCATGGATTTGAACGGGCGCACTACAGACAGGCCCATCATATCGACGAAACGGGCGTTAAGATAAGCTGATATTTCTTATGCCGATATCACGGACGCTAATAATGCGCGACTTCGACAGCAGCCTCCTCCGAGCCTTCGTGACGGTCGCAGAAACGGGCGCGGTCAGCGCGGCGGCCGTGCGCCTTGCGCGCACGCAGGCGGCCGTCAGCATGCAACTGCGCCGGCTGGAAGACGACATCGGCCAGCGGCTGCTGGAGCGCTCGCCGCGCGGCGTGCGGCTGACGGACGCCGGGCACAGGCTGCTGCCCTACGCGCACGCGATTCTCGGCGCGGGCGAAGACGCCCGCCGCGCACTCGAAGTCGGCGACGTGGCGGGCACGGTGCGGCTCGGCATGCTCGAAGACGTGGCCGTGGGCCGCCTGCCGCGCGCGTTGCGGCGCTTTTCGGCGGCGCATCCGCAGGTTGCGCTGGAGATCGTCGTCGATGCGAGCGCGGCGCTGTCGCAACGTCTCAACGAGGGCGCGCTCGACGTGCTCGTCGGCGATCCCGCGATGGTCGACGCGACACCGCTCGTCACGTGGACGCAGCCGCTCTTCTGGGTCGGCGCGCGCGGTTATCTTGCCGACCCGCAGTCGCCGTTGCCGCTCGTCGCGTTCGGCGGAGCGTGTCTGTGGCAGCAGCAGGTGATGACGGCGCTGCGGCGCGCAGGCATTGCGTGGCGCGTGGTCTGTACGAGCACGAGCCTGCCCGCCGTGCAGTCGGCCGTCGAGGCGGGGCTGGGCGTATCGGTGCTGCTCGACGGCAATATCCGTTACGACACGATGCGCGTGCTCGGCGCCGCCGACGGCCTGCCGGAGCCGCCCGCCGCCGATCTCGGCCTGTTCGTGCGGCAGGCGGCGGGCGCGCAGGAAGCCGCCGTCGATGCATTGCGGACCTTCCTGTGCGAAGCGCTCGATCTCGACTTCATCGAGCGCACGTCTAGAGCGCCGCGCCGGTGATTGGCGGCGAGGCGCGTGATAACCTCGCTGCGGCGGATCGTGCACCGTTTTGCGCCATGGCCCGTTTCATCATCGGCAGGGTTGATGCAAACTGCTTGCATAGCGGCTCGGCCGAACATCACGTCGCACATCCAACGTTTCAACCTTCATTGATTCACGGAGTTTCTTTGCCCACGACTCACCCGTCGCGTCGGCAGCCCAAGCAGGCGCGCGCCGAATTCGCGCTCGACAGCATTCTCGAAGCCGCCGCCCGCACGCTCGAATCCCATGGCAAGGCAGGGCTGACGACGCAGCGCGTCGCCGATACGGCAGGCTTCAGCATCGGCGCGATCTACCAGTACTTTCCGAACAAGGAGGGCTTGGTCGAAGCGCTCGCGAGCCGCGAACTGGAGCGCCTCACGGCGATGATGAAAGAAGCGCTCACGCAGCCCGCGCCGTTCGGCACGGGCCTCAACGCCCGCCGCATGATGCGCGCGACGGCGGCGTTCATCGGCGACCGTCCGCGCCTCTACAGCATCCTGCGCGCCGAATGGGCGGACGCTGCGCCCGACACGGCAATCGGCGAGGGCATGCGGCGCTACTTCGAATTGATCGCCGGCACGCTGAACCGCGAGAATCCGGATCTGGGCAAACGTATCGCGTGCGACGAAGCGCGCTTCGTGCTGTTTCGCGCGATCTCCGGCGTCCTGCTCGCGACGGCGCTGGAGCGGCCGCATTACTTCGGCACCGATGCGTTCGAAGACGAAATGGTCCGCCTGATTCTCGGCTTTCTCAACTACGATCTCGATCCCGACATTCCACGTCTGGCGCCGGAGGGTGGCAGTTTTACAAGCGCGTGAAAGTTATGAGGATTCCTCGCGTATACGCAATGCAGCAACGTCGGGCTTGCGAGGGAATTTTCCCTGATGTCATATTGTGCATCCGAGGGCTGCAAGCACTTGCCGGTGCAATGAATCATCCCGTGGCGAGCGCGTCGTGGCTTCCTGAAGGACAGATCAATTCGACACCGCCGTGACGCCGCACAGTCGGTCCGCGCGGACGGTGCAATCGGGGAAAACATGAACCATCACCAGCTTGAGTCGGCTCTCGACCATCTCGAGCACATTTTGGCGCGAATTTCCGGCACGGATCACCTGCCGTTGTCGTACTGGCGCAAGCGTGTCGACGACGTCACGGCTGCCGCGCGCATTCCCGCTCAAAAGAACCGCGCGCGCAGGCTGGACGAGGCGCTCAGCGCGCTGGAGTCGCGCGCAGGAGCATGACGGCTGCCAGCTGGCGCGAAGGGAAAGTATTGCAAGCGGACGCGCTATAAATTGCACGTCCGCTGGCACGTCGCATCCGTCGTCAACGTCGGATCACGCCCATGAGCAGCGTGACGAGAAAGATCACGATAAAGATAAAGAACAGAACCTTCGCTATTTCGGCAGCGCCAGCGGCAATGCCGCCGAAGCCGAAGACGGCCGCGATAATGGCGATGACGAAAAAGATGGCAGCGTATCGAAGCATGGAAGTCTCCACCAAAGGATTGCTGGACAGATCGATCCGATGACCGACCCACGCGCGGGAACCGCATTGACGGACGCAGGCGCCGCCGTCACGGCATGGAGCAACACCCGTGCCCATCTGGCTGTGCGCCGGAATCCGATAGTCGCGTTATGAAAAGGATACTCGTTAGCGCGTGCCTTGCCGGTCTCCCCGTGCGATACGACGGCTCCGCGAAGACGCTCGCAAGCATGCTGCTGCAGACATGGCGCGACGAAGGGCGGCTGGTCGTCGTGTGTCCGGAAGTGGCGGCGGGCTTCGGCACGCCGCGCCGTCCCGCCGAAATCCAGTTGCGCCGCAATGGGTACGATGTGCTGGACGGCACGGCCCGCATCTGCGACAACGCCGGCGCGGACGTCACCGCGCTTTTCATCGACGGGGCGCGCCACGCGCTCCAGCAGGCGCTTGCGCATGATTGCCGCTACGCGCTGCTCGCCGACGGCAGTCCATCGTGCGGCAGCAGCTTTATCCATGACGGCACGTTTTCGCGCGTCGCGCACGAGGCAGCGGGTGTGACAGCCGCGCTGCTCGAACGGCATGGCATCCGCGTATTCGCGCCTGACGGGATCGATGAGCTGGCAGCATCGATCAATGTCGACGGATGATGCCCTGTCGTGACCTTGACGACCTCATAGCCACTCGCGCGCGAGCATCGTCAGCACACTCGTTGCGATCGCGAGCAGCACGACGCCCGTGACGCGTTCGATTGCGGCGCCATGCCGCGTGAAACGCGCGACCACGGCGGGATGCCCAACGCCCATCGCGACGAGCAGATCCCAGCCGAACACGGCGGCGAACATCCATACGCCATACACGATTTGCGCGCTGAACGGCGCGTCGCGGGCCGCGAGCAACGCAAACAGGCTCGCGTAAAAGAGCGCGTTCTTCGGATTGAGAATCGCGGATGCGAAGCCCATCGCGAAACGCGTAGGCCACGCGCCCGTCCTCGACGAAGGCGAATCGTCCTGCACATGTGCCGCAATCGATGCCGCCCTTGCATGCCGAAGCATCAATACGCCGAGATAGAACAGATACGCGCATCCCGCTGCCTGCACGAGCGCGAAGGCGATGCCGTGTCGATGCAGCGCCGCAAAGCCGCCGACCGCGAGCACGATGAACACGCCGTTCGCGCAGGCGATGCCGAAGCACACGGCGCCCGTCTTGCGCCAGCCGCGCAACAGCGCACTGCGCGCGATCAGAAAAAAATCCGGGCCGGGGCTGAGCAGCGCCAGAAGATGCGCGCCCGCGACCATCGCGAATTGCTGTAGAGAAAGACCCATCTCGACTCCTTGTGTGTGCCGGGAGTCTGCTGGACAGGCGAACGAAGATATTGAAGAAAAGTGCGCGACGCGAAGCGGCTGGGCGCGCTCACGACACGGCGGCGCGACGGTAGGCGCCGGGCGTCATCGCGACACGCTCCTTGAAGGCGCGCTGGAAATGCGCCTGATCCGCGAAGCCGAGTTCATGCGCGATGGCCGTGAGCGCGCGTCCATGGCGCAACAGACGCCGCGCCGCGTTGATGCGCAGATCGAGCTGATACGCGTGCGGCGACATGCCCGTCGCGGCGCGGAACGCGCGAATGAACGCGTAGCGGCTCATGCCCGCCATCTGCGCAAGTTGCGCGATGGGCAGGCGCTCGCCGTACGCATCATGCAGAAGGCCGGTGATGCGCGCGAGGCGCTCGCCTGCGATACGCGGCACAGGAGGCAGGTCGCGCGCCTCGCCGAGCCACGAGCGTTCGCCGACGAACAGGATCAGCGCCGCTTCCTTCTCGCCGCTGTCCGCCTTCGAGAACAACAGCCGGTTGAGCGCGCAGTAACGCAGGTATGCTTCGCGGTTCTGGTTGATCGACGGACACGCGAGCACGGTGTCGGCGTCCGCGCTGCCGTTCTCGCGCAGCACCGCGCTCGCCCATGCGACGTCGAGATGAAGCATCTGGTAGCTCCACTCGCTCTGCGCATCGGGATTGCACGAGTGGACCCGCATGGCCGGAATCAGCACGAGACTGCCCGGACCGAGACGCGCGCGGTCGCCGCCGCACGCGTAGTTGCTATGCCCGCTGTCGACGGCGCCGATCGATAGCGTCTCGTGTGTATGCGGCACATAGCACGCGCGGGAATGGGAGGCGCGCCGGCTTTCGACGAACGGCAGCTGCGGATCGCACCAGTAACGTTGATCGTTCATGCGCCCGATGATCGCACAAACCTGCTCGCGCCCGCGAGTTGCGCCGGGTTGCAATCGCGAAATCGTTTGCGTTCCTTTCAATTATGAAATATTGGGATTTTAAAATGGCCACACCCTGCATGAAATACAGGCATTGCGCTGTCGCCGAAATGAAAAATAATGAAAAGTGAATATCCGTTCGCTATTATCTGTTTAACGTTTGCGAGCCTTTCTCAGTTTAATTCGCTATCGCCCGGGCCCTTCTTTAAAGCCTTTTCAGCCGCGTGATATTTTTACGACACCCGTTTTTTTCGACGTCGTTCGCGTTAGAATTCGCGCCGATTCACAGAGATAGCGCTTCATATCCTCTGATCTTTCCAGTCTGCAGATTTTCATCCGCATGCAGCGGCCGCCAGATATTTAACAATTGGCCATCCAGTGCTGCCGTAGGGACATAAATCCCGGGGGAAACCGGCTTTAAAACCGGTCGGTAAAAAGCAATAAAACCGAAGAAAAAATCGTATGCCAGTGGGGATTCAATCGATATTCGAAGCGCGACAGGCGCTCGACGGGGTAATGCAAGGCGATAAGCCGCGAATGGTCCGAACGACGATGGCGCAGCCGCGCGCGCTCGTTCGTGCGCTGACGCTCGTCCGCATGGTTGCGCTCACGTCGACGGCAGCGCTTGCGCTGCACGGCGTGGCCGCGCATGCACAGACGCAGGCTCATGCTCAGGCTCCCGCGTCCACTCAGTTGCACGCGCAAGCGTCGGGCGGTGCTCAGGCGCCGCGCGTCAATCTTGCATTCTTCTATGGCTCGCGCGTGCCCGTCGGCGAGTTGCAGGCGTTCGATGCCGTCGTGATCGATCCCGCCAGCGGCTTCGATCCTGCCGCGCATCCGTTGCGTGACACCGTGTGGCTCGCGCGCACGCATGCCGATGCCGCACAAGCCACGCCCGACGCATTCGTCGCTGCGCAGATCGAAACGCTCTGGCAGCGCGGCTATCGCGGCTTCCTGCTCGACACGCCGACGGCCATCGCGGCCGTCGATGCGATCCGCGCCGCGCATCCCGACGCGCGTCTCGTGATCGGCGGCGACGCGGCGTTGCAGGCCGCGTTGCCGCATGCGAAAGCGCTCTATGCGGTGATCGGCCCGTCGCTGGTGCGCGACGCGGCGAGCGGCAATGTCGCGGCCGGCGAGCGCGACGCGCGCAGCGCCGCCGCGCAACAGTTCACGCAAACGACGGGCGTGCCCGTCGTATCGATCGAAACCTGTCCCGCCGACGACCGCGCCTGCGCGCGCGCAACGGCCGCCCAGGTGCTCGCTGCGGGCGTCACGCCGTATGTGACGAACGCGTCGTTGAATGCGGTCGGCATCGGCGCAATCGAAGTGCTGCCGCGCAAGGTGCTGATCGTGCAGGACAGCGACGAAGACCTGCCGCTCGACGAAACACCCGGCGTGCGCGATCTCGCGACGCCGCTCAACTATCTCGGCTACGACGTCGAATACGCGAACGTCCACGAGCCCCTGCCCGAGGGCATCACGCCGGACCGCTATGCGGGCGTCGTCGCGTGGCTGCAGGGCGACGAGACGCCGAACAGCGGCGCGTGGCGCGCGTGGGTCGATGCGCGCCTCGCGGCGCACGTGCCGATGGTGTTTCTCGGCCAATTCGGTTTCGATGCGGCAGAAGACGAAGGGCGCGCGCTCGATCTGCAAGCCGTGGCTGGGCCGTTCGCAGACAAGATCGAGGTTGTCTCGCGCGATCCGATGGTCGGCTTCGAAGTCGATCCCAAGCTCGGCACGCGCGATCTGACGGGCGTGCAGGTCGGCAGCGCGAGCAGGTCGCTGCTGCGCGTGAAGAGCGGCGAAGCGACGCTCGACCAGATTGCGATCACGCCGTGGGGCGGCTTCGCGATGAGCCCGTACACGGTGGTCTCGCTCAACGGCATCGGCCAGGAGCGTTGGGCCATCCAGCCGATCGCGTTCCTGCGCGAGGCGTTGCGTCTGCAACCGATGCCGTCGCCGAGCGTCACCACGGAAAACGGCCGGCGTCTGTTCATGTCGCACGTGGACGGCGACGGCTTCGCGTCGCGCGCGGAGTTTCCCGGCGCCGACTATTCGGGCGAAGCGCTGTTCCAGCAGATTTTCACGCGCTACAAGGTGCCGATGACGCTGTCGGTGATCGAAGGCGAAGTGGGGCCGAAGGGGCTGTATCCGCAGATCTCGCCGAGACTCGAAGAGATCGCGCGCAAGATGTTCGCGCTGCCGTATGTCGCGATCGGCACGCACACGTATTCGCATCCGTTCGAATGGGAGAACGTCGATGCGAAGACGGGCGAGCGCATCGATCGCGGCGGCGGCGACACCGCGTTCTCGCTGAACATTCCGAACTACACGTTCAATATCGACCGCGAAGTGACGGGTTCGATCGACTACATCAATTCGCGTCTCGCGCCGCCGGGCAAGAAGACGACGATCCTGCAATGGCCGGGCAACTGCGAGCCGCCCGCGATCGTCGTGCGCAAGGTCTATGCAGCAGGGGTCGACAACGTGAACGGCGGCGACACCGTGATCACGAAGAGCGCGAACAGCTGGACCAATATCGCGCCCATCGGCGTGCTGAAAGGGCCGGGCGCGTATCAGGTGTACGCGCCGAACCAGGACGAGAACGTCTACACGAACGACTGGCTCGGCCCGTTCTACGGTTTCACGCGCGTGCTCGAAACCTTCGACATGACGGACAAGCCGCTGCGCTTCAAGCCGATCGACATCTACTACCACATGTATAGCGGCACCAAGGTCGCGTCGCTGCGCGCGCTCGACCAGATTTTCGCGGCCGTGCTCAAGCAGCCTGTGCTGCCCGTGCATATGACGGACTACGCGCACAAGGTGCTCGACTGGCGCTCGTTCGCCGTCGCGCGCACGGTGCAGAGCGAGGCGTCGAACGTGAAGTCGAGCGACTGGATCGTGCGCGGTAACGGCGAAGTGCGCGAACTGCACTGGCCGCTGACGAGCTCGCCCGATCTGCGCGCGTCGCGCGGCGTCACGGGCTTTGCGGCGGGACCGGACGGCACGTACATCCATATCGCCGATGGCGCGGCGCGCGTGTCGTTCGACCCGGCCGGCGCGCTGTCGAAAGCGGATGCGCTGCCGTACATCGCCGAAGCGAATGGCTTCGTGCGCGATTTCAAACGCGACGGCAAGAACATGTCGTTCGAGTTCGGCAGCTACTACCAGCCGTTCGTGAAGCTCGCGAATGCGCAGACGTGCAGCGCGACAGTAGCGGGCCGCGCGGTGCCGCTGCAACGCGACGGCGCCTACGTACGCTTCGACACGCCCGCGCTCAATGCCCTCGAAGCCCACTATCAGCCCGTCGAGATCCGCTGTGAACGATAAAACGAACGACAAACGTCCCCGTATCGTTCCGACGTGGCTCGTCTACACGCTCACGGGCGTCGTGCTCGCGACCATGTACGGCGTGTCGCCGCGCGGCGGCTTGCGTCAGCGCGTCGCGTCCGTCGGCGCGCCCAGCGAGTTGAGTGTCGCGTATCTGGAAGCGTGGTCGAGGGTGCGGCCCGACAACGAGGAATTCCTGTCACTATTGGGCGCGCAGTATCTGTATCTGGGGCGCACCGACGACGCCGAACGTATCGCCACGCGCATGGAAGCGCTCGGCAGCGACGACATGATGCGCAGCGCGATGATGCTGCATCTGTCCGTGACGGAGCAGCGCACCTTCGCGATTCCCGAAGACGATCCGCGCCGCGTGGCCGCGCTCGACGATCTGCGCGCGCGCCTGACCCAGGCCGCGCAGCTGCCGTGGGCGCCGAAGGATCTGGAATGGCTCGCGCAACGTTCGGCCGCCGTCGGCATGCCCGATGTCGCGGCGCGTCTGTACGCGCGTCTGTCGGCCAACGATCCCGACGGACGCACAAAGTGGGACACGCAGATCACGCGCTACGCACTGCAGGTCGGCGACTATCACGCAGCCGCTGACGCATGGTTCCGTCAGGAAGCCGTGGCGCAGACGCGCGACGAGCAACGCCGTTGCTTTGTCGCAGGCGTGCGCGTGCTGCAATCGGGCAATCTGCTCGACGACGCGCTGACAGCCGCCGACGCGCATCTCGGCAAGCTCGCCGACGATCCCGCCACGCTTATCGTGATGCTCACTCTCGCCCGCGCGGCGAATCGTCCGGATGCGGTGGACCGGTACGCGAAGCTGCTGGCGAAGTACGCGCTCGCTGAGCCGACGTCGCCGCTGGCCGGGCATGTGCGCGCCGCGGCGCAAGCGGGCTATGCGTATATGGATGGTCCCGTCGCGTACCGGCATGGTGGCTCGCTCGTCAGCCTGCGCGCCGCGATGCGCGAGGCAGCGGCGCAACAGCAGGGCGAAGTGCGCGTGATCCGCGTCGCCACGCAAGCCGTGCCGGCGCAGCAAGCCGCAAGCAGCGTGAATGGTGTGGACGCTTCGGCAGTCCGTTCGGACCCGAGCGTCGCGAATGTCGTGTTTCAGGCCTTCGTCGAATCGGGCGATCTCGCGAGCGCGCAGAAAATCGCCGCGCAGCAGGTGCAGCGCGATCCGCATTCGGTGGAGTGGGTCAAGCGTCTCGCGCAGGTTGCCGAATGGAATCGCGATCCGTCGCTCGCGCTGAAGTCGTGGCTCGATTATGCGCAACTGTCGAACGATCAGGTCGGCTGGCAGAACGTGCTGCGCATCGCGCCGATGCTCGACGACGACGAAGCCTATCTGACGGCACTCGTGCACGAAGCGCGCGCGAAGCCGAACGACCTGAAACTGATCGACGACGTCACGGCAACCTACGAACGCCTCGGCCGTCCCGACGACGGCCTTGCATTCCTGCGCTCGCTGCCGCGCGCGACGAACGCCGATGCGATCGATCAACGCATCGGCCAGCTTGCCGAGCGTGCGGGTCATGACGATCAGGCGCTCGCGACCTATCGGGCAGTGCAGGCGCGTCATCCGAACGACGCGAATGCGGCGCTGCGTACCGCGAGCGTGCTGTACCGACAGGGCGACTATCGCGCGTCGCTGGCTGCGCTGAAGACGGCGCGCGCGGGCGCGAAAGATAGCGACGAAGATTTCTGGCGCAACTACGCGGAACTCGCGCGTCTGCTGCAACGGGACGACGACGCGAACGAAGCGTATCGCCATCTGATCGCGAGCGGCGCGGCGACGCCCGAAGACCTCGGCGACATGACGTACTTCTACGATCCGTATCCGATCGATGCGGGCCGCGTCGCCGAATTGCGTTATCGCCGCGATCACACGGTGCGCGCGTTGCAGGACGCGATCTTCTACTACACCGACGCCCAGGCGATGGACCGCATCGCGTTTCTGCTCGCGAGTCTCTCGCCTGAAGAACTGAAGGCGGCGGAAGCCTCGCCCGCGCTGCTCGGCGTGCGCGCCGAATACTACCGTCTCATCAACGAGCCGCAGAAGGCACTCGCCGATCTGAAGCGCGCCGTCGATTTGCCGGGCGCGAGTTCCGATCTGCGCGCCGCGTACCTGTGGACGCTGGTCGACTACGGCAGCGACGGCGATCTGCGCGAAGCGCTCAAGCGTTGGCGCGGCAGTGCCGATCAAAGCTCGGCTCTGTGGGAGCCATATGCAGCCGCCGAAATGCGCCTGAACCGTCCCGTCGCGGCGCTCGAATATCTGCGCCGCCAGTCGGCGATGATGTCGCGCGATCCGCTATGGCTTCTCACCTATGCCGACGCGCAGGAACAGGCGGGGCACGACGGACTCGCGTGGTCGATCCGCAAGAAGGTGTGGCTGCAGATGCAGCAGGACGAAGCGCAGCTCGTGAAGCTGCACGGCGCGCAGCGCGCGGCGATGCGCGGGCGCACCGCGCAGGACGCCGAGACGCTCGAAGATCTGCGCGGCCGGCGCGTGACGCTTTCGGCCGAATATGCAACGGGCGATACGTCGGCTGCGCTGCTCGACAGCCTGATGTCGACGCGGCCCGCGACGGCTGACAATGCCATCACGCGCCGCACCATGATCGGCACGGCGAAGGGCCTGCCGGGCGGCGCGCCGCTGGACGGCGCAGGGCTGCCGGAGAATGCGCGCGTGCGCGGCGCCGTCGCGAAAGAAGTGGCGGTGGCGTGGGCGCTGTCGAAGGAAAGCAATCCGCTGGCAAAGCGCTGGCTTGCGCAGCAATACGCGGAACGCCTGTCGCGTCCCGCCGATGCGCAGCTGACCATCGCGCTCGCCGAGAACGATATCCCCGAGATGGAGCGCCTGCTCGCGGTGGAGCGCTCGCGCCTGCCCGTCAACGACCGCATCGACGCGACGATCGCCGTCGACCGGCCGGACCGCGCGCAGCAGCTCGCGTTCGACGCGCTCGACGGCGCGCCGGAAGACACCGACCTGCATACGCGCGTGACGGAAACGACGCTCGACTGGCCGCAATCGATCGACGCCGATGTGGTCAACCATATCGAGCATCCACTCGATTACGTCGAAACCACGCTCGCGGCCAGCCGCAAGATCGCCGAGCGCTATCTGGTCGGCGTGACGGCCGTGCAGCACTTCCAGCATTCGACCGACATCACGCAGCTGGTCAATGTGCCGTCCGTCGACCGCTGGCTCAACATCTACGGCGAGCGGCAAACGCGCGATACGTCGTTGACTGTGACAGGCGGACGGCGCGTCGGCTCGGCCGCGTTCTACACGCTCGATCTGGCAGGCGAAGTGGGGCGCAACTCGCCGCTCACGCTCGGCGTGCGCGCGGGCCGCAACCAGGTCGCGGACGAAAACCAGGCGCTGCTGGTCGGCGGCATGAAAGACAACGTGATCGGCGATCTCACGTATCGCATGACCGAGCGGATCACGTTCACGGGCAGCGTCGAAGCGGACCGCTTCTATAGCCAGGCGCGCAACTATATCGGCAGCGGTGTGCTGTCTACAGCGGAAGTGAGCTACCGCATCCGCACCTCTTACCCGGACTACACGTTGCGCGCGCTGATCACGCACGGCGGCTACGGCGCAAGCGGCCAGGCCGACGCGCTGATGACGCGCCTGTTGCCGACTGCGCTGCAGCCCGCGACGCCGCAGGACTTCATGCCGGACACGTACACGCAATACGGCTTCTACTTCGGCTTCGGCAACGATCTGCGGGAGCAGTACACGCATGCATGGCGTCCGTTCTTCGACGTCGGCATCGTGCATGACTCGATCCAGGGCTGGGGCCCGGACGTGAGTCTCGGTATTGCGGGCACCGTGCTGGGTGGCGATCATCTGGCCGTGTTCCTGCAGCATCAGCGCGTGTCGAAGATCGGCACGCCCGTCACGCTGCTGGGTGCGACCTACAAATGGTTTTACTGATTCGGGTTCTCCGATCCGGCGAATTGGGACGATAACGACATTTCTGAGGAGTGGTTCGATGAGCAACATCAACGGCTGGACACGTTTGATCAAGTGGGTGGCGGCAGCAGCCGCATCGGCGCTGGTGCTGGGCGCGTGCGGGTCGATCCGCCAGGCGGGGTCGCCGGCGATCGAATCGAAGGATTCCGTTGCGGTCGTGACGATGGCGAACTTCACCGAAACGCCGGCAGCGGGCAGCAGCGCGGCGGCGATCGCGGCGAACGCGTTGCGTCAGAACGGTTTTGTCGATGTGCGCCTCGCACCCGTCGATGCGTCGGCGAACGCGATGTTCGACACCGCGCAGCGCGATATCGGCGAGAAGAAGCTCGCATGGGCACGCGAGCAGCGCGTGAAGTACGTGCTGACGGGCGCTGTCGAAGAGTGGCGCTACAAGGTCGGCGTGGACGGCGAGCCCGTTGCGGGCGTGACGTTCGAGCTGATCGACGTGGCCTCGGGCCAGGTCGTGTGGAGCGCGACGGGTTCGAAGAGCGGCTGGACGCGTTCGAGCCTGTCGAGCGTCGCGTCGTCGCTGATCGGCAGCCTGCTGTCGCCGCTGCGCACGCCCGGCTGATGGCGTCGCGCGTCTGTCGTGTGCTGCCTGACATGCGCGCGGCAATCTGCAATACCAGTGCAACTCGACACGTGATGAGGAGTCGGCCGTGAATACCGTCACCGCGCAAAGCGCCGCCAGTGCCGCGGCGAAACCGCGCCAATCGAACCCGTTCGGCAACCTCAGCGCGTGGCGGCGCCTGGTCGCGCCCGCGGTATCGCGTCCGTTTTCCATCGTGGAGACGGTCGTGTTCATCGGCGTGGTGTTCGCGGTTTCCTATGCGCTCGATCGCAACGATCCGTTCCTGTTGCACACGGGCTTTCCGTGGCTGTGGTTCGCGCCGCTCATCGTCGCGCTGCGTTACGGCACGCTGCTCGGTCTGCTCGGCTGCGCGATGCTGATCGGCGCGTATCAGTTCCTGATACAGGGCAGCAGCGCAGCCGCGTGGCCGACGCTGTTCTTCGCGGGCGGCGTGCTGCAGACCATCGTCGCGGGTCACTTCGGCGACACGTGGGGCAGCCGCGCGCAGCGCGCGAACGCGATCAACGACTATCTGAACGACCGGCTCGTTGCGATCACGAACAGTCACTATCTGATGCGCCTGTCGCACGAGCGCCTCGAAAAGGATCTGTTGACACGGCCGACCACGCTGCGCGATTCGATCACCGAACTGCGCCGCATCTCCGTCGCGCATGGTCTCGACACGAAGCCGCGCAGTTCCGGCGACATGCCCGGCACGCGCGAGCTGCTCGAATTTGTCGCGCAGGCCTGCCAGATCGAAGTGGCTGCGCTGTATCCCGTGCATGACGGCAAGGTCGGGCGCGAGGCGCTCGCGCATATCGGCGATACCTTCGACTTCGATCCGCGCGACGAACTCGTGCAGCGCGCGCTCGAAACGCGTGCCGTCGCGCATCTGAAGAGCGAAGAGCGGCCGGTGACGAACACGCATCTGCTGGTGTGCGCGCCGCTGATTTCCGCCGACGGCACGATGCTCGCGCTGCTCGCCATCCGCCGCATGCCGTTCCTGTCGCTGAATTTCGACAACCTGCAGCTGCTGCTCGTGCTGCTCGGCTATTACGCCGACGGCGTCGAGCACTCGCAGCAGGTACGCGAGATCCTCCACGCGGTGCCCGATTGCCCGTACGAGTTCGCACTCGACGTGAGCCGGCTCACGCGGCTCGAACGCTCGGCGGGCATCACGTCGTCGCTGGTGGCGCTGGTGTTCCCGCATGACGATGCCGGCGATTCGTTCTTCGAGCACGTGATGCGCCGCCGCCGGTCGCTCGACCTGATGTGGCCGGTGAAATCGGCGGGGCAGTCGGTGCTGCTGAACCTGATGCCCGCAACCGACGCCACGGGCGTCGACGGCTACCTCGCGCGGATCGAATCGAGCCTGCGCGCGCAGTTCAACCTCGACCTCGAAGGCGCGCGCATTGGCGTGCACACGCTGCATCTGGGCGGCGACGAGCCGGGCCAGGCGTTGAAGCGTCTTCTTCTGCGCAGTGGTCTCGATGGATAAGGCCACCGCAAACCGCTCCCGCGGCGGCGGGTTCGTGGCCGGACTGGCCGCCGTGCTCGCCGCGCCTGGCATTGTCATCGTTGCCGGTCTTCAGTGCGTGGGCATTGTGTACTTCGCGAACGTATCGACTGCGTACGATCCGCTGCTGCCCGCCGTGGCCTGCAATGCGGTGTGCGGCGTGCTTCAGGCGCTGCTGTTCCGCCTGCTGCTGCCGCTGCGGTATCGCGAGCCGCGCGCGTGGAGCCTGCTGCTGCTCGGTCTTGCGTGCACGTTCGTGCCGCTGCTCGGCGGCGTCGTGGTACTGGTGAGCTGCATCTGGGCTGCGTGCTATCCGGTCTCGCATGCGGACGACGAAATGGGCGATGTGCCTGCGCCCGAGTTCGTCACGTATCTGATGTCGCGTGTTTCGCACGGCGGCGGCGCGCGCTTGCAGGCGCGGCTCGTGAACACGAAAGTCGCGGCCGCCGATCGCCTGTCGGCGCTCGTGGCGATCCAGAGTATGCCGACCCGCACGACGGGCACGCTGCTGCGCGATCTGCTCGCGGACCCGGTCGAAGACGTGCGCCTGATCGCGTACGGCACGCTGGATCAGGCGGAAAACGATGTGATGCAGCGCATTTTCCATGCGTCGAAGACGCTGGAATCGGCCCAGTCGGAAGGCGATCGTCATGCGATCAACCGGCAGCTTGCCGAGCTGTATTTCGAGCTCATCTATCAAAACCTCGTGCAGGGCGTCGTCTATCGGCACACGCTCGAACAGGCGGACCGCCATGCGCGCGCCGCGCTGGAGATCGACGCAAGCGACGCTGCATTGTGGATGATTCGCGGCCGCCTCGCGCTGACCAACGGCGCCGCCGACGAAGCCGCGCAGCACATGGACCGTGCGCAATCGCTAGGTTTTCCGCGCGAGCGTCTGGTGCCGTGGCTCGCCGAAGTCGAATATCTGCGCGGCGATTATGCGCGCGTGTCCGAACTGCTCGCGTCGCTCGGCAATGCCGCGACGCTGCCGATGCTCAATCCTGTTGCGCGTTACTGGTCCACATGAAACCGTCACTGATGCGCCGCGCTGCGGACGCCGATGTCTGCCTGCTGCTCGAAGGCACGTTCCCGTATGTGCGCGGCGGCGTGTCGAGCTGGGTCAACGAAATGCTCCGCTCGTACCCGGAGATCCGCTTTGCGATTGCGTTCATCGGCAGCCGCGAAGAGGACTACAAGGCGGCAGCCTATGCGCTGCCCGACAACGTCGTGCACTTCGAGGCGCATTACCTGTACGAAACGTCCAGTGCCGACGATCAGGCGGCGCGCGAAATTCCCGGCGATGCGCAGGCGTTCGCGCAATCTGCGGCGCTGCACGAAGCGTGGCGCAACGGCGGCGAAGTCGATGCCGGCGCGATGATGGCCGACATGGTGCAGTTGATCGGCGACAACGCGCCGCTCAGCGAGGAACAGTTCCTGACGAGCCGTGCAGCGTGGGACTTCATCGTCGACCAGTATCACCGTCATTGCACGGACCCGTCGTTCACCGATTACTTCTGGACCGTGCGCATCATGCACAAGCCGTTGTGGCAGCTCGCGCGCGTCGCCGAGCAGTTGCCGCCCGCGAAGGTCTATCACACGGTATCGACGGGTTATGCGGGCTTTCTCGGCGCCTTGCTGCACTACCGGACTGGACGTCCGCTGCTCGTTTCCGAGCACGGCATCTATACGAAAGAGCGCAAGATCGATCTGCTGCAAAGTCAATGGATTCGCGACAACCGCGGTGCATTCGAGCGCGACATTTCGAAGATCAGCTACTTTCGCGAACTGTGGGTGCGTTTCTTCGAGGCTCTTGGCAAGCTCGCCTATGACGCCGCCGACGATATCGTCGCGCTGTACGAAGCGAACCGTCAGCGGCAGATTGCGGACGGCGCGCGCGCCGCGCGCACGCGCAACATTCCGAACGGCGTGGACGTCGACGGTCTCGCGCCGCTCGTCGACAAACGCGTGGCACGACCGCGCAACGTGGTCGCGCTGATCGGCCGCGTGGTGCCCATCAAGGACATCAAGACCTTCATTCGCGCGCTCTTCATCGCGTCGCGCGCGATGCCGGATATCGAAGGGTGGATCGTCGGGCCCGAGGAAGAAGATCCGGCGTACGCGCAGGAGTGCCGCGCGCTGGCGGAAAGCCTCGGTCTGGCGAACAACGTGAAGTTTCTCGGCTTTCAGCGCATCGACGAGATTCTGCCGCAGGTCGACGTGCTTGCGTTGACGTCGATCAGCGAGGCCCTCCCACTCGTCGTGCTGGAAGGCTTCGCGGCGGGCATCCCGTCGATCACGACGGACGTGGGCTCGTGCCGCCAGTTGATCGAAGGCTACGGCGACGAGGACCGCGCGCTGGGCGCGGCGGGCAGCGTGGTGCCGATCGCCAATCCCGCTGCGTTCGCGCAGGCGGTGCTCGATCTGCTCGGCGACGAGCCGCGCTGGCTCGCCGCACAACAGGCGGGACTGGCGCGCGTGCGTCGTTTCTATACGAAGGCGCAGATGATCGATCAATATCGTGTGCTGTATCAGCGTTTGATGGCGGCGCCTTCGCAGGTCAAGGGCGCCGAAGGCAGGCAGGGCGGCGGCTGTCCGATGCATGCGGGCAGGGCCGCAGCGGCACAATCGTCACAGTCGGCACAGACGGAAGGAGTGCGCTGATGGCTGGCATTGGATTCGAGCTTCGCAAGATTCTCAAGCACCAGACGCTGACGGGTGTTGCGCGCGCCTACGCCTATGCGGGGCTGATCAGTTCCGGTCCGCTGATCCTGTCGATCTTCGGCATTCTGATCATCGGCGTGATGAGCCTCGCGTTCGTGATCCCGAAGTACGCGATCGTGCAGTTCCAGGTGTCGGTGACGTATCTGATTGCGTGCAGTCTGATCCTCACGGGGCCGCTGCAACTGTCGTTCACACGCTTCATTTCCGACCGGATCTTCGAGAAACGCGACGACCTCGTGCTGTCGAACTACAACGGCGTCGTGCTGGTTTCGACGGCGGCGTCGGGCGTGCTGGGTGTTATCGCTGTCGCGTTGGGGTTTCGCGGCGAGCCGCTGATGTACCGGCTGCTGATGGTGGCGGGCTTCGTGGTGGTCAGCAATATCTGGATCGCGGTGATCTTCCTGTCGAGCGTGAAGCAGTACCGGCAGATCCTCTTCGTGTTCGCAATCGGCTACGGTTGTACCGTCGCGTTCGCGTTGATGCTCAATACGCACGGGCTGTCGGGCTTGCTGGGCGGCTTCGTCGCCGGGCATGTCGTGCTGCTCGCGGGATTGTCGGGGCTCATCTATCGCAACTATCGCAGCCCGCGCTTCATTTCGTTCGAGGTGTTCCAGAAGCGCTTCGCGTATCCGAGCCTTGCGTTGGTCGGCTTCCTGTTCAATCTCGGCGTGTGGCTCGACAAGTTCATGTTCTGGTATGCGCCGGGCACGGGGTCGAAAGTGATCGGGCCGCTGCATGCGTCCGTGATCTACGACATTCCCGTTTTTATCGCCTACGTATGTGTGATGCCGGGCATGGCGACCTTCCTCGTGCGCATCGAGGCGGATTTCGTCGAATACTACGACCGCTTCTACGACGCCGTGCGCAGCGGCGCGACGCTGCGCCATATCAACGACATGCGCGACATGATGGTCGGCAGCGTGCGCGCGGGCCTGTATGAGATCGTGAAGATTCAGGCGGTGGTGCTGCTGCTGATTCTCGCGTTCGGCCATCTGGTGCTCGATGCGCTGGGGATTTCGTCGCTGTATATGCCGCTGATGATGGTCGACGTGATCGCCGCGAGCCTGCAGGTATTGCTGCTCGGCCTGCTGAACGTGTTCTTCTATCTCGACGCGCGGCGCACCGTGTTGCGTCTGTGTCTTGCGTTCGTGCTGTTGAACGGTATCCTCACGGGTATTACGTTGTACATGCAGCCGGACTATTATGGTTATGGCTTCGCGCTGACGCTGCTGATCCTCGTCGCGGCCGCCGTGCAACTGCTGGATCGCAAGTTCAGCAAGCTCGAATACGAAACTTACATGCTGCGTAACTGAACGGTTTTATGACAGCCAGTTCGCTCGCCCGTCTGGGCGTTTCGTGGATCGTCGTCGTTTGCGCGGCGGTGGTCATCCTGTTGCTGTCGGTTGCGTGGGTGCGGCCCGCGCTGGCCGCCTGCAAGCGGGCGTCGTCGACGGGAATCGGGGCGGTTGCGTTTTTCTACGGCGCGAACGTGCAGGCCGAACGGTTCGAACCGTTCGATACCGTGGTGATCGAACCCGATAGCGGTTTCGACCCGCGCGCGCATACGGCGCATTGCCCGAACTGGTACGCGTATGTGAGCGTCGGCGAAGTGACGAAAGAGCGCGCGTACTACGCGCAGATGCCGAAGACGTGGTTCGCGGGCAGCAATGCGGCGTGGGCATCGACGGTCGTCGACCAGACGGCTTCGGGATGGCCGGCGTTTTTCGTCGATCAGATCATCAAGCCGCTGTGGGAACGCGGCTATCGCGGCTTTTTTCTCGATACGCTGGATTCGTATCAACTGGTCGCGAAGACGGACGCGGAACGGGCGCAGCAGCAGGCGGGCATTGGCGCGGTGTTGCGCGAATTGAAGGCCCGCTATCCGCAAGCGCGGCTGATACTGAACCGAGGCTTTGAAATCCTGCCGCAGGTGCACGAACAGGTTGCGGCCGTCGCATTCGAATCGCTGTTCGGGCGCTGGGATCAGGCGAATCAGCGTTACGACGAAGTACCCGGCAACGACCGCGAATGGCTGCTGGCCCAGGCGCGTGAGATACACGAACGCTACCGCCTGCCCGTGATCTCGATCGACTATTGCCCGCCGGAAGACGATGCCTGCCGCCGTGACATCGTGCAGAAGATCAGTGCGCTCGGCATCGTGCCGTATGTGGCGGACGGCGGATTGCAGGCCATCGGCTTGAGCCACTCGATCATCAAGGACGCCGAGCCGCTCACGAAGGTCTCGCTCGGGCGCTGAACGGCGGCTCGCGGATCAGCGCATCGAGGTATCAACGAATCAACGCAACTGCGTGACGGCCAGCAGCAACACCATGCTGCCGATCGCGCCATCCAGCACGCGCCAGGCGGTAGCACGTTTGAACAGCGGCGCAAGCGCGCGCGCTCCATACCCCAATGCGACGAACCAGATCGCGCTGACGGCCATCGCGCCGATCGCGAATGCGGCGCGCGAGCCTTGCGCTTCCCGTGCCCCCGCCGTGCCGATCAACAGAAACGTATCCAGATAGACGTGCGGATTGAGCCACGTGAACGCGAGCGTCATCAGCACGATGGGCAGCGCGCGTTGCACGGGCGGCGCGGTGTCGGCTTTCGCATCGGCATCGAGGGTGGCGTGGCCGGGGCGCACCGCGCGCACCAGTGCGCTGATGCCGAACCACGCGAGATAGGCGAGACCCACATACAACAGCGCGTGGATAAAGGCCGGATAACGCTCGACCAGCACCGACGCGCCACCCACGCCCGCGCCGATCAGCAGGAAATCCGACAGCGTGCACAGCAGCACGATCTTGCCGATATGCGAGCGCATGATGCCTTGACGGAGCACGAACGCGTTTTGCGCGCCGATAGTGACGATCAGGGAGGCGCACAACGCGGCGCCGTGCGAAAAAGCCAGCCAGTTCATGATGGTGTGATGGAGAGAGGGGATCGGATGGCGTGAGTGTGCCGTCGTCGATAGAATAAGAGAAACTAATTTCGGTAACGCCGCTTAAGGAATGCTAATGCTGGACTATGCTTTGCTGGATGCGCTCGCGGCCGTCGTGCGCCACGGCTCGTTCGACCGCGCGGCTACGGCGCTGAACGTGACGCCTTCCGCCGTGTCGCAGCGGGTGAAACTGCTGGAGGAGCGCGTCGGCAGCGTGCTCGTCAAGCGCGGGCAGCCGTGCACGGCGACCCGCTCGGGCGCGCTGCTGTGCAGGCATACGGAGCGCGTGCAATTGCTGGAAGCGGAGCTCAATGGCCGCATGCCCGAGTTGCCCGGCGCGCTGCTCGAACCGTGGCCGACCTTGCGCGTCGCGGTGAACGACGACAGTGTCGGCACATGGTTCATCGACGCGGTCGCGGACTTTTGCGCGGAGCGCGGCATGCTGCTCGACCTGGTGATCGACGATCAGGACCATACCGCGCAGCGGATTCGCGACGGCAGCGTGCAGGGCGCGGTGACGACACAGTCGGAGCCCGTGCAGGGGTGCCGTTCGACGCGTCTGGGGCGCATGCGTTACCGCGCCGTTTGCACGCCCGCGTTCTACGAGCGCTATTTCAGCGAGGGCATCGGCCGCGACGCGCTGCGCGGCGCGCCGTGCGTCGACTTCAATCCGAAAGATCAGCTACAAAAGCGCTTCGTGCAGAAGATCACGCGTGGCGAAGTCGATGCGCCGACGCACTGGATTCCGCACGTATCCGGTTTCTTGCGGGCGTGCGCGACGGGAATGGGCTGGGGCATGTGCCCGGAGCGGATGATCGCCGCGCAACTGGAAAGCGGCGAACTGATCGACATGGCGCCGGGCAAGCATCTCGACGTCGATCTGTATTGGCAGAGCTGGCGGCTGTCGATCGGTTGGCTCGACGACTTCGGGGCCGCGTTGCGCAAGCGGTCGGCCGAGTTTCTCGACTGACCGCTTGCCGTTCTGCGCTTGCCCCCCCGGTTCAATGCAGCCGGATCACGGGATGGGCGCGGCGCCGCAGCCATTGGCTCGCGGTATCGAGCGCCATGCGCGCGAAGCCCGTGACCGTCATCACGTGCCGGCGATAGATCAGCCGGTACACGACGGTGGCGAGCCAGCCGTCGACGAACACGGTCCGCTCGCGCAGGCCGCTCAGGCTGCCTATCGTGCCGACGTCGCCGAACCCGACCAGCGTGCCCGCATCGCGATACGTGAATTCGGGCAGCGCTTCCCCGCCGACGCGGCACTTCAGCGCGCGAGCCAGGAACATCGCCTGCTGATGCGCGACCTGGGCGCGCGGCGCGAGAAAGCCGTCCGCGTGCGAAGGGCAGGCCGCACAATCGCCGAGCGCGAAGATGTTCGCATCGTTCGTGGTCTGCAGCGTGCGCGTCACGAGCACCTGCGCATTGCGGTTCACGTCGATACCGTCTAGCACGCGCAACACGGGCGGCCCGGCGATGCCTGCCGTCCAGATGGCGATATCGCTTGGCAGATGCTGGCCGTCGTGCGTGAGCACGGCATCCGCGCGGACTTCCGTCACGCGTGTCGTCGTGAGGACTTCGACGCCGAGACCGCTGAGTATCCGCTGCGCACGCGCTGAAATGCGTTGCGACAACGCGGGCAACACACGCTCCGTGCCTTCAATCAGGCGAATGCGAAAGTCGCGCTCCGGATCGAGTGCGAACAGGCTGTAGCGATGCATCAAACGGATGCTGTCGCGCAACGCCGCTGCAAGCTCGACGCCCGTTGCACCCGCTCCGACGATGTTGATCGACACCGGCTGCACGTGCTGCGCGCCGCTCACGCGCCGTACATGATTCGCCCGCGTGCACGCGTCGAGCAGCTTGCGGCGGAACGATTCCGCATGCGTGACGGACTCCAGCGGCAGCGCATGTTGCTCCGCGCCCTTGACGCCGAAGTAGTTGGTCACGCTGCCGAGTGCGAACACGAGCGTATCGAACGCGATGCGGCGCGCGGGGAGCACTTCGCGGCCGTTGTCATCGCACGTTGCGCTGATCGTGATGTGACGCTGCGCGCGATCGAGCGATTGCAGCGCACCCTGTTCGAACTCGAAGCCGTGACGCCGCGCCTGCACCGCGAATTGCAGCTGATGCGTGGCGGGATCGATCTGGCCCGATGCGGCCTCGTGCAGCAGCGGCTTCCAGAAGTGCGTAGGCGAGCGGTCGACGAGAACGACTTGCGCATGCCCGCTCTTGCCGAGCGATTCGCCAAGACGCGTGGCGAGTCCCAGTCCACCCACGCCGCCGCCAACGACGACGATTCGGTGCGGCGCAGTGTGCGTGCTACTTGCGGTGTGTCGATCGATCGAGGTCATGATGCGTACTCTCCTGAAACGTTTTTCAATGCGGATTCATGCGCGAACATCATCAGTGAGGTCGAGTATAGAATTGGGTGAAACCGCAGCACAATTTAATGTTTGTACAGAACATATAGGTTTTCACTTATGTTAAAGGCAGCGACATTTCGTCAATTGAAGGCGCTTCATACGGTGGCGAAGCTCGGCAGCGTGTCGGGCGCGGCGGAGGAATTGCGCTTGACGCAGCCCGCCGTATCGCTGCAAATCCGCTTGCTGGAAGATGCAGCGGGCGCACCGCTGCTGCAGCGCGTGGGGCGGGGCGTGCAACTGACGGCGGCGGGCGAAATACTCGCGCGCTATGCGCTCGAAATTCTCGACCTGTGGAACGGCGCCGCCGACGATCTCGCCGCATTGCACGGCGAGCAGGGCGGCACACTGCGCATCGGTGCGATCACGACGGCCGAGTATCTGATCCCGCCGTTTCTCGTGCGCTTTACGGAAGCGCGACCGCAAGTGAAGGTGCAATTCAAGGTGGGCAATCGCGCGGACATCATCCGCATGCTCGCGACGCATGAAATCGATCTCGCCGTGATGGGCAGCCCGCCGCGTGAATTGCGCACGGTGGCCACGGTGTTCGCCAAGCATCCGATGGCTTTCGTCGCGTCGCCTTCGCATGCGCTGATGAAAAAGAAGCGCCTCACGCTTGGCGATCTGGAGTCGGCGAACCTGTTCGTGCGCGAGCGCGGTTCAGGCACGCGCTCGACGGTGGAAAACCTGTTCCGGCAGGCGGGCCACAAGCTTCATATCGGTTCCGAACTGTCGAGCAACGAGGCAATCAAGCAACTGGTGGAAGCGGGGCTCGGCATTTCGTTTCTGTCGCTGCACGCGTGCTCGCTGGAATTTCAGGCGGGGTTGCTCGCGCTGTTGCCGCTGCCCGACAACCCGATCGAACGCGACTGGTATGTGATGCATGTGTCGGACAAGCGCCTGCCGCATGTCGCGAGCCTGTTCCGCGACTTTCTGATCGAAGAGGGCACGAAGGGCAGCGTGCCGATTCCGATGCCTGCCGTTGCGGCGGCAAGGAAGCGCCGCCGCACCTGAAATCTGCCGATTCTTTTCGACGTTTTGCATGCCGCAAGCTGCTTTCGAGACTTTCAGCGACGCTCCTATCTGCTCAGTAAGCCTTGCTGCATAAGGATCTCCGCTTACATCGACCGATATCGAAGTAAAGGTTGCGCCGACGATATTTTTGCCCGAATTGTTTCTCTTTACAGTGGCGGCCAGACATTCGTTAAAAAGCGGACGCCGCCAGCCAGTCGCGAGCCGCGTGATTTCCCTGGCCGTCAGAGGAGTCGGAGACATGAGCAGCCCCACCGAGAGCAACAACAGCAGCATCACGACCGTCGAGACCTTCGGTTTCGAACGCATTCCCGACGCATCCCGCTACGCGCGCCCCATCGATCTGTTCCGTCTGCTGTTCGGCGGCTGCAATACGTTTTCCACTTCAGTGCTCGGCAGTTTTCCCGTGCTGCTCGGCCTGTCGTTCTGGGCGGGCGTCGCGTCGATCGTGATCGGCGTGCTGGTCGGCTCCTGCATTCTTGCGCCGATGAGTCTGTTCGGCATGCGCAACGGCACGAACGATCCTGTTTCGTCGGGCGCGCACTTTGGTATTCATGGACGGATCGTCGGCTCGTTTCTCGCGCTGCTGACGTCCGTCGCGTTCTTTTCGCTCGCGGTGTGGAGCTCGGGCGATGCGCTGGTGGGCGGCGCGAATCATCTGCTCGGTTTGCCTGTGAACGGCTTTACGCTGAGCGCCGCGTACGGCATCTTCGCGGTGCTCGTGTTGACCGTGTGTATCTACGGGTTTCGCTTCATGCTGTGGGTGAACAAGATTGCAGTGTGGACGGCGAGTCTGCTGTTCATTGCGGGCATCTTCGCGTTTGCCGGTCCGTTCGATAGCCACTACGCGGGCAAGTTTGCGATGGGCGCGGTGGGTTTCTGGCCGGCGTTCGTCAGTGCGGTGCTCGTCGCGTTGAGCAATCCTGTTTCGTTCGCTTCGACGATGGGCGACTGGGCGCGCTACATTCCGCAGAACACGCCGAGGCATCGCACGATGCTTGCCGTGATCGTCGCGCAGATTGCGACCTTCGTGCCGTTCTTCTTCGGCCTTGCGACGGCGACGATCATCGCGCAAAAGGCACCCGACTTTATCGCCTCGAACAACTACGTCGGCGGATTGCTGGCGATCTCGCCGAACTGGTTCTTCCTGCCGGTGTGTCTGATCGCGATCATTGGCGGCATGTCGACGGGTACGACGGCGCTGTACGGCACGGGTCTCGACATGTCGAGCATGTTCCCGAAGCTGCTCAACCGCGTGCGTGCGACGTTCCTGATCGGCTGTGCGGCGATCGGCTTCATCTTTCTCGGGCGCTTCGTGTTCAACCTCGTGGAAAGCGTGTCGACGTTCTCGGTGCTCATCAATACGTGCAGCTGCCCTTGGATGGTGATCATGATCATCGGCTACGTGACGCGCCGCGGTTTCTATCTGTCCGACGATCTGCAGGTGTTCAATCGCGGCGGCCGCGGCGGCCACTACTGGTTCACGCACGGCTGGAACTGGCGCGCGATGGGCGCATGGGTTCCGAGCGCGCTGACGGGCCTGTGCTTCGTCAATCTGCCGGATCAGTTCGTCGGCCCGCTCGGCGAACTCGCGGGCGGCCTCGATATCAGCTTGCCCGTCGCGTTGACGATGGCATGCACGCTGTACGTGACGCTGCTGCAATGCTTCCCTGAACCGGACGGCGTATATGGTCCGCAAGGCCGCCGATGGCTGCGCGGCAGCCACAAGGCCACGCACGCGCGGATCAAGGTGGTCGAGGCGCGCACGGCGGAAGGCATGCGCGGCAACAGGATGACGGCGCCGCGGGAAGAAGTATTCGACACGCAGGATGCAGCGTAATAAAAGAGAGCATGCCGCGGGTGGCATCATTATCAAAGATTGGAATAGAGCAGGTGAGAAGATGAGCGAGTCGGTCAAACGCGCCTTCGAAGGTGTCAAGCTGTTTCCGTTCTGGCTGGACAATCCGGCGGCGCCTGCCGTCGAACGCGAGCTGATCGGGCCGACCACGGCCGATCTCGTGATCGTCGGCGGCGGCTTTACGGGATTATGGGCAGCCATTCAGGCGAAGGAGAACGATCCTCGTCTTGATGTCGTGCTGATCGAAGCGGGCAAGGTTGCATATGGTGCGTCGGGCCGACCGGGCGGGATCATTTCGACGTCCGTGATGCACGGGTTGCCGAATGCGACGCGGGTTTTCCCGAAAGATCTCGATGTGCTCGAGCGTCTGGGGCAGGAGAACCTCGACGGGTTCAAGGAATCGCTCGTGCGTTATGGCATCGAAGCCGATGTGGAATGGAACGGTGAAATGACCGTCGCCGTCGACGAAAAGCATCTCGACCATTTGCAAAATGACTTCGAGCTGCATGTGTCGCATGGGCATGATGTCGTATTGCTCGATAGCAAGAAGGCTCGAGAGCAACTGGATTCTCCGTTGTTTGCAGGTGCGATGTGGTCGCGCAATCGCAGCGGGACGATTCATCCGGCGAAGCTCGCGTGGGGGCTCAAGGCGGCTGCCTTGAAGCTTGGCGTGCGGCTGTATGAGCATTCGCCTTTGACGCGTCTTGAAGACGCGGGGAAGAAGATGATTGTGCATACGCAGGCGGGGCGGATTGATACGCCGCGTGTGCTGCTCGGCACCGGGACTGCGAATGTTGGCGTGACGGATATCAACCGGCGTGTGATGCAGGTGCGTGATCACATCATCGCGACGAGTCCGCTGACGGAAGAGCAGATGGCGCGGATTGGCTGGAAGAACCGCCAGGGCGTGTATGACACGCGCACGCAGCTCAATTATTTTCGTCTCACGAAGGACAATCGGATCATTTTTGGCGGGCGCGTCAGTTATCACTTCGGTGGAGATAATAATCCGGCTCAGGATCGTGATGAGCGGACTTATTACAAACTCGCAGAGGCTTTTTATCGGACGTTCCCGCAGTTGGATGATGTGAAGTTCACGCATGCGTGGGGCGGGCCGATTGATTACTGTTCTCGTGGGGCTGTTTTTGCGCGTAAGTACCACGGGGGGAAGACTGTTTTTGTTGCTGGGTATACGGGCTTTGGCGTTGCCGGGAGCCGCTTCGGCGCGCGGATGGGGCTTGAGATGCTGTGGAATCGCGATACGTTGATCACTTCGCTCGATATATCGCGGAAGGGGCCTTCGTATATTCCGCCCGAACCCGTGCGGTGGATCGCTGCCAAGATCACTTTTAATGCTTTTGATGGGGCGGATGATCGGGGTGGATGGAGGAGGTGGTGGATTAATTCCATTAAGGCGCTTGGGTTTCCGATGTAGGTTTTTTGCCGTTCGGCGGGTTGGTTGTTCGGGACTTTGCGCTGGCATCCGCGAATTGTTAGCGCGCGTCAGGCGTCGCCCCTGTGCGGGGCGGCACCTACTTTTCTTTGCCGCCGCAAAGAA
>NZ_JAGUUD010000106.1:0-27911 GCF_020177535.1 Paraburkholderia sp. XV
CCGCCCCGCACAGGGGCGACGCCTGAAGCACGCTAACGTAACGCGGATGCCAGCGCAAAGCCAAATCGCGGATGCCAACAGCAAATCAAGCCAACCGACAAACCGTGGTACCAACCGACAACTCATTTGCCATTTTTCGCCCGCGCCTGCTCGGCAATCGCCTTGTAATCATAGGTCGGGTAGAAATCGGTGCTGTAACCGCCCCACGCGGTCTCCTCAATCGCACGGTTCACTTCGCGCAGCCGGTCGGCCGGCACGCGTAGCGTAACGACCTGCCCGATCCCCATCATCACGTACCACGACACCACTTCGATGCCGGGCGGCGGAAACGCCTTGTAGAAGCCCTGCTCGGCCAGTTGCTGGTTGATCTTCGGCAGCGGCTTCGACTGGTCGTGCTTCAGAAAGATCGTCAGCAAGAACGTGCCGTCCCCGGCGGGCGCAGGCGGCGGCGCGCCCGGGTTGGCCTGCGCAGCGGCAGGCAACGGAACCAGCGCGGCGAGCGTCGCGGCAAGGGCAACGCCAGCGATCCATTGGCGAACGGCGTGCATCGGTTTTCTCCTTGATCTCGTTGATGGACAGGTACACAGGGCCACAGTGGAAAGCACGGCCGCATTCATCATGCCACCGCCGCGTGCCATGCACATTGACTGCGCCCGGCCGCTGCCACCAATACATTTAAGGGTAAAACATATGTTGCAATAATTATTTTCATGGCAACATTCGTAAACACGTTACGGATTCGACCAGAGGACCTGCAATGAACCGACTGACTTCGCTCGCGCTTGCCCTGTGCGTCGCGGCGCCCTGCCTCACCGCAACGACGACTGCCACCGCGCAGGACGCGCAGCCGACGCTCGCCAAAGTCGAGGCCGCCAATCTGATCGCGATCGGCCATCGCGAGACGTCGGTGCCGTTCTCATATGTCGATGCGAACAATCAGGTGATCGGCTTTTCGCAGGATCTGTGCAACCGGATCATCGACGCAGTGAAGGCCAAAACACACAAGCCGAACCTGCAGGTGCGCTTCATTCCCGTTACGTCGCAGAATCGCATTTCACTGGTGCAGAACGGCACCGTCGATCTCGAATGCGGCGTGACGACGAACCTCACGTCGCGTCAGAACCAGGTCGCGTTCGGCGATACGTTCTTCGTCGCGACCACACGGCTGCTCACACGCAAGGATTCCGGCGTCAAGGACTTTCCCGATCTGGCCGGCAAGACCGTCGTGACGAATCAGGGCACGACGTCGGAACGCATCCTGCGCAAGATGAACGAAGAAAAGAAGATGAACATGCAGATCATCAGCGCGAAGGACTACGGCGAAGGCCGCATGACGCTGGAGACGGGCCGTGCCGTCGCGTACATGATGGACGACGTGCTGCTCGCGGGCACGCGCACGCTGACGGCGAAGCCTGCTGACTGGGTGATCACCGGCACGCCGCAGTCGTCGGAAGCGTATGGCTTCATGCTGCGCAAGGGCGACCCGGCCTTCCTCAAGATCGTCGACGACACGCTTGCGCAGGTCATGAAGAGCGGAGAGATCGACGCAATGTACGACAGGTGGTTCATGAAACCCGTGCCGCCGAAAAACATGAACTTCGACTTTCCGATGAGCGAGAACCTGCGCGCCCTCTACAAGAATCCGAACGACAAGGCGTTCGAATAAATCTGGCGGCCGACACCCGTGCCGCCCTTCATGGGCCTTTCGGGGCAGCCGCGACGGGCAACGGTTATTGAGCCGCGCGCAAGCCGCCGGAGTAAAATCGAACGAATAGCAACTCGTGACGATCTGCTTCGGAGCCGCAATGAACCCGCCTTCGCCCAAAGAACAAAAGACGCGCTGGAAACCGTCGCCCACGCTGCTGAACGTCATGACCGCGCTCATCGGCATCGGTACGCTGGGTGCGGGGATCGGCTGGCTCGTTTATAGCTGGTACGTGGATCTCGAAGTGCCTTACTTCGCCATACCGCTTGTGATGTGCGTGCCCGTGATCGTCGCCGTTGCGTTCAGGAACATGTTCGACTGATTGACGCGGCGCGCCGGGCGCCTTGCGCAAACTGAAAGGCCCGCTTCGCGCGGGCCTTTCTGTGTCGGCTGGCGTGACAGCGCGCCGGCACGGCGGCGCGCGTTATGCGGCCTTGGCCGACGCGATGCCGTCGTCGAGTTCGCCGCCGAGCGCTTCGACGATGCCGTCCAGCATCTTCGCCAGTTCGCCCGTCATCAGCGTGAAATCGGACTCGAACTGTTCGTCGTCATTCTGCGCGGTCGGATCGGCGGCTTCCTTGATGACGTCGAGCGGCGTGACGCGCTTGATGGTCAGCGACGGCGTCAGCACGAACGACACGCGGTCGTTCCACGTCATCGCCAGACGCATGCACTGCTTGCCCGCTTCGATATGACGGCGCATGTCGTCCGCTTCGAGCGCGTGACCGACATAGCGCACCGTCGCATTGCCTTCCGCGGGCGAGCGCAGCTCGGTATCCTGGTCCAGCGTGAAATTGACGGGGCCGTCGCCCGCGAGCAACCAGTTGGTCATCGCCGAAACGGGCGCCTGCGCGACGCGCACGCTCGTGATCGGCAGACGATCCACCGACTTGACCAGCAGCCCGAGCACGTCGTCACCAAGCGCCTGCGAGGCGGAATCGATCGCGAGCCAGCCGTTGACCGTGTCGATCCACACACGCGTATCGCGCTGGATGCTGAATGCGCGCGGCAGGAGTTCGTCCGTGACCTGCTCTTTGAGGTCGCGCATCTGCTTGCGGCCGGGCTTGAAACCCTGCTGCTCTTCGAGTTCAAGCGCGCGTGCCTTCGTCACCTGCGTGACGACGGAAGCGGGCAGCAGTTTCTTTTCCGCGCGGAACGTGAGCAGCAGCTGCTTGTTGGTCGAGTAGACGAGCGAGCCGTCATTGCGCGGCGACGCCCAGCCCTGACGCGTCGTCTCGACGCTGTTGGCCGGCTGGAACGCGTGCGGCTCGAGCCACTTTTCCATTTGCTCGACGCTCACTTTCCACGGAGCGGGAAGACGGTGAAGCTGTAGATTCTTGAACCACATGGCGAGAACGGGCAAAGCGCGTCATTCTATATGACAGCGGCGGCGCGGCCGATTTTTGTTTTCACCACGCCGCCAACTTTTCCGACCCAGATGTTGCGCAATCGGCCCGCCAGGCCCGCCTGCACCTTCGCCGCGACATTGGCGGGCACCCACGTTTCCACATCTCCGGATGCCCATGCAAATCCATCTGCAGGGAAGGTCTTGAATCTCGTTGTGATCGGCCGCGCGGATGACGCGACCCGCCGCCCCGACGCAGGGGCGTGACATGGCATCGCGATTGTGCGGTCCGTTTTATTCGACGATGAAGCGATGTTTTTTGATGCCGGGTATGAGTCTCGCTCAACTTCGAGCGTCTACGTCCGGGTTTGCGCGAATGCCTCCGCGCAGCATGGCAACAGGTTTAGCGCGATGGGTAGCAGAAGCTGTAGTCTTCGCAACCGGGACAGCCCGGCGCGGGCGCAGGCTTGCGGCCTTGGGAACCCGCCAGCTCGCGCGCGAGGAATTTCTTCCAGCGCGTGTTATCCGTGTTGCGCGCGACGAGTTGCGGATAGTGGCGCGTGAGGATCGCCGTGACATCGGCACGTCCGTCGAGTCCAAGATCGCGCCACAAGTGATCGGGGCGCAGACACGCCGTGCCGATGATCGTCGCGAGGCATAGTGCGTCGTCATCCGTCGCCGCAAGCGAGGACTCGTGATGCAGCAGGAAAGCGTGCAATGCATCGACGAAAGGCCGATGTTCGTGCACGGCGATAGGCTCGGGCACGGCATGCAAGGACTTCGCGTCCGGGAAATGACGTGAGCGCAACGCTTCGAGCGCAGCCCGCGTCAAGCCGAGATGCAGCAGTTCGCCGCTCGCCAGCTTCGCGCCGATCAGCCGCGCGAACATGATGGTATCGGCTGCGTTGCGCTGCGGCGCGTGATCGAGCAGCCGCGCGACTTCCGCATCACGTGCGTGATTCGACTCCGTTGTCATGCAATCGTGTCCTGTCGCATCGAGCATGGCGCAGCGACGTCACGCCACAGCCGACGCACCGAACTTCTTCCGATACGCACCGGGGCTCGTCAACGCGATGCGCCGGAAATGCCGCCTCAGCGATTCCTCGGACCCGAAGCCGGCCAGTTCCGCGACGCGCGACATCGGGAGATCGGCGGGCGATTCCAGTAGTTCGCGGGCGATCGCCACGCGCTCGCGAATCAGCCAGTCGTAAGGCGCCATGCCCGTCGCGTCGCGGAACTGCCGCTGCAACGTGCGCGGACTCATCGCCGCCTGGCCCGCGAGCGACGCCAGCGTATGCGCGAGCGCAGGGTTGGCACGCACGTAGTCCATCAGCCGCGCGAGACGGCCGCCGTCGTCCTGCGGCATCGGACGCGGCACGAATTGCGCCTGGCCGCCGTCGCGATGCGGCGGCACGACGAGCCGCTGCGCGACACGGTTCGCAATCGCACTGCCGTAGTCGCGCCGCACGAGATGCAACAGCATGTCGAGCCCGGCCGCCGATCCCGCGGACGTAATCACCTGGCCTTCGTCGACATAGAGCGCATCAGGCTTCACGCGCAGTTGCGGATAGCGCTGCTGCAACTTGTCCGCGTACCGCCAGTGGGTGGTGACCGTCTTGCCGTCGAGCACGCCCGCCGCAGCCAGCACGAACACGCCCGAGCAGATCGAACAGACACGCGCGCCCCGCCCCACGGCCGCGCGGATTTTTTTCAGCAGCGGCTCGGGCGGACGCTCGTCGGGATCGCGCCAGCCGGGCACGACGATCGTCGACGCCCGATCGAGCATCTTGAGCGAATACGGTGCAGCAATACCGATCCCGCCCGCCGCGCGAATCGGCCCCGCTTCGACCGCGCAGACGGCGAAGCGATACCACTTCACGCCGAGTTCCGGGCGCTCGAGCGCGAACAGTTCGGTCACGCAACCGAATTCGAAAGTGCACAGGCGGTCGTAGACGAGCGCCGCGACGAGATGATCTTGCATGGCGTGATATTACCGGAGATCAGAAGTTGCGCCATTCGCGGGCGTGCGGCCCGCTTTCCGGTCACCGGTCACCGGCGAAATCTCTCCCTGCCTGCCGTGCGGCGCTCGCACCACACTCCCAAACTCGCGTGCACTAGGCGGCCTCGACGGTCGCGAGTTGAAAGCCCTCATCTATCCATCCGGTTATGCCTCCGGCCATGATCTTCACGGGGCGACCGAGCTGGGCCAGCCGGATGGCTCCGCGTGTCGCGCCGTTACAGTGAGGACCCGCACAATACGTCACGAACAGCGTGTCGGAAGGATAATCCGTCAGCTTCGACGCGACGATCTTGCCATGCGGAAGACTAACGGCGCCCGGCACATGACCTCGCGCGAACATCGCCGGACTTCGTACATCGAGCAACACGAAATCGGTTGCGCTCGGGCCTCCTGACAACGCCGCGTGCACATCGGCGCAATCGGTTTCGAAGGCGAGCGACGCCGCGAAATGCGCAAGCGCGGCCGTGCTATCAGCAGCGGCAACAGCGGTGACGGGTGACATCTTGTAGCTCCTCGAGCAGTTGCAATGAGGTGCATTTTCCGCCTCGATAGCAACGCACGACAGTGGCGCAAGCGACTACTCGCGGTAACATCACGCCATCGGACCGTCAAAGGCATGCGGTCGGTCAACATCGCGTCGGTCGTGGGCGGCGGTCGTGTCCGGAGCGGACCAGTGGGAGGCAAATTCTTTGCGGCGACCGTCCGGCAGCCGCACTCGATGAACCTGCTGCTGTCGAAGCTCGCAGGCTGAGGTCAAAGTTTCTGGCACGAGTCGAATGACGGTCAGGGATAAAAGCTGTATCACTCGACCGTTTTTGATTCTCGACTCCGACTTCAAATTACCTTGTTCGAGGACATCGTTGTGGCCGCAATCGGCGCCACCTTCAAGCATTAGTTCGGCGATGCGCTGGCAACAGTCGCCCTATCAGGCTGCGCAAGAAGAAAGCCATTCATGCCTGGGAATTCAGGAGCGGGCTGCAGCATAGCCCCGCCTTCGCTAGCGCCGGAAACAGACACAGACGCAGACGCAGGCGCAGTAACCGCCGACGGGGCCTGCGAGACCCCTGCGTTGACAAGAAATCCAGTCGAAGTAAGGAAAATCGTGGCCAATAACAGAAATTCCATGGCGTTGCCTTGCTGGTGCTGATGGCCCATTCGGGCCGTATCCAACTTCTCCGGCGTTGCCTGCTGACGTGCGCGAGCCGCATGGTGTCTGCCTTCTGTCAGTGCGCAACACCTTCGCTAAGTTTAGTCATCCATCAGCCACGCATCGGCGATATCGGTATAAAAAAGCAGGATCGTCTCAATTTCATTCGTTTTTACGGCATATTTTCTACCGGGCTCACGGGATTAACTTCATCGCGTCAAGTGCTGCCAGCGGTCATTTCGCGGCCTTAAGCAATCGAAAATAACCGGATCGGACGAACCCGCTGTCTGGCCGTCAGATCTTTAGTCGCGACACCTTGGTGCCGGAAAGCGACACGTCCCCCATCAGGCCGGCATTGGTCAGCACGATCGCTTCGACGGGTGCAGTGGCCGTTGTTGTATCGATCTCTCCATTGGCTCCAACCTTTAACAGCGCCACCGACCCTTCACCACCAACCGACCACCCCTTTGAATTGCGAAAGTCGTTGAGTGCATCATGCGTCATGAACAGGAAGATGACGGCCTTCGACTGTGCACCTGCCTGCAAGCCGAACGAGCCCGACACCGTGCTGTAATAGCCGGCCGATTTTCCCTTCACATGCAACGCACCTTCACCGTATTCGCCACCCGCAATAAAACCGACCTTCAGCACAGAGGGGAACACGAGAACACCATTCGCCTTTGCGACGAGTTCCTTTGAACCCTTTACTGTCTCGTATAGCCGTGACAGCGTCCGGTTCACCTTGGCATCGATTTCCTGTCGTTTAGCCGCGTTCGACTCACCGGCAAACGCGTCACTCAGTGTGAGCGGGGAAACCGCGAGTGTCAGGCCCGCGACCGTAAGCGCAGTGCTGCCCATCTGTACAAAGCCTCTTCTGTTCATGTTCGCCTCCGTCGTGACTCAGGGTCGACGTATGTTTGCGGTGGACAAATGCAATAACCCAACGATCTCAAAGACGACGCTTACCGCAGTTCACATAAATGGCTGCATGAAGCAGCAATGCACAATCGTGAGCGGGCACGGAATATCGTCGCCAATCAGTCTATTCGTTAGATAGCAATGGGGGTATTGGACCTTGGTCCAATCTGCGCGAGCGGCATCTTGCAGGAACGCCACGGGTTGCCGTCGACGTGATCTGAACCAGAGATCTTTCATTTCCTGTCGACCAGGCACAGTTACATAGGAGGAAAGCACCGGGAAAACACGCAAAAGAACCCATACCCACACTAGTACTTACGATAGTCCCGCGTTCTGTTGTCTTTTGCATGCCTGAACTATTCTAGGCGTTAGACGATGACTCCCCAGTCTGGCTTGCCACTACCGTTCAATCACACGCATCGCGATCATGCAACCCGACACATCGATCTCCCGCGCCGGGCATGCTGCAACCGGAACCCGCCGATGGTTGCGTTGGCTGCCCGGCCTCGCCATGCTAAGGGAGTATCAGGCCAGCTGGCTGCCCAGGGATATCGCCGCCGGACTTGTCCTCACCACCATGCTGGTGCCTGTCGGGATTGCCTATGCCGAGGCGTCCGGCGTGCCCGGCGTCTACGGGCTCTATGCGACGATCGTCCCGCTGCTCGTGTATGCCGTTTTCGGACCCAGCCGTATTCTCGTACTGGGCCCGGACTCCGCCCTTGCAGCGCCGATTCTGGCCGTGGTTATCTCGATCGCACCGGGCGATCCGGCGCGCGCCATTGCCGTCGCAAGCATGATGGCTGTCGTCTCAGGCATGTTCTGCATCTGCATGGGGTTGTTGCGTCTAGGCTTCATTACCGAACTGCTCTCGAAGCCCATCCGGTACGGTTATATGAACGGCATTGCAATCACTGTTCTGATCAGCCAGTTGCCCAAGCTGTTCGCCATTTCCATCGACGAGGGAGGTCCGCTAAGAGACCTGCTGAGCCTGGGCACGGCCATCGCGGATGGGAAAGCCAACTGGTACAGCTTTGCAGTGGGTGCCGGAAGCCTCGCACTGATCCTCTTCCTGAAACGTTTCGAAAAAGTACCGGGCATTCTGATCGCGGTCATTCTCGCGACGCTGAGCGTCAGCGTTTTCGACCTCGATAGCCTGGGCGTCAAAGTGCTTGGAAAGATCCCGCAAGGGCTGCCGTCCTTCGTACTACCTTGGGCGAGCGGCGCCGATCTGGGCAAAATCGTGGTGGGTGGCTGCGCCGTTGCGCTGGTCGCGTTCGCCGATACCAGCGTGCTGTCGCGGAGCTTTGCGGCACGTTTCAAGAGTCGCGTCGATCCGAACCAGGAGATGGTGGGCCTCGGCGCGGCCAATCTGACGGCCGGGTTCTTCCAGGGTTTCCCGATCAGCAGCAGTTCGTCGCGCACGCCAGTCGCGGAAGCGGCCGGCGCGAAAACGCAATTGACGGGCGTGGTGGGCGCGCTGGCCGTCGCAACACTGTTGATGGCGGCTCCGAATCTCATGCGATACCTGCCCAACAGCGCCCTCGCCGCCGTCGTCATTGCAGCTGCCATCGGCCTGTTCGAGTTCGCCGATCTCAGGCGTATCTACCGCATCCAGCAATGGGAGTTCTGGCTCTCCATTGTCTGCTTTGCCGGTGTTGCCGTTTTCGGCGCGATTCCCGGCATCGGCATCGCAATCGCGATCGCGGTCATCGAGTTTCTGTGGGACGGCTGGCGACCCCATTACGCCGTTCTTGGCCGCGTGGAAGACGTGCGCGGATACCACGACATCAAGCGCTATCCGCACGCCACGCGGATTCCGGGGCTGGTGCTGTTTCGCTGGGACGCGCCGTTGTTCTTCGCCAACGCCGAACTGTTCCAGGAGCGCGTGCTGGAGGCCGTCGACGAATCGCCAACACCCGTACGCAGGGTCGTGGTGGCCGCCGAACCCGTGACCAGCGTGGACGTCACCTCCGCCGACATGCTGCGGGAACTGATCCGGATTCTGGGCGAGCGCGGCATCGCGCTGCATTTCGCCGAGTTGAAGGACCCCGTGCGCGACAAGCTCAAGCGTTTCGAACTGATGGACCTCATTGGCGACGAACGATTTCATCCGACCCTGGGCAGTGCCGTCGACGACCATCTGGGCAAATCGGGCACCTGAAAGATGCGAGCCGTTCCCGCCGCGAATGCGCGCGGACTCCCGTCATCGCGCGCGGCCGTAACGGTCAAAAAGCTGAAGCATCAGGCACGCGTAGACCGTCACGGCAAGGAAGAGTCCCATGCGCACCGCGAACGCGGTGTAGACGTCCTTGCCTGCCACGCTATCCTGCACTGACTGGCCGAGCAGGATGATCATCGTGACGAGCCCGTTCAGCCAGAAACCCGGCGAGTAGCGTGTCGGGCTGATGCGATAAAGTTTGCGTCCTACCAGCAGACCGAACAGCAGCATCCACAGAAAGAACATCCACAAGTGCACGAAGAGCCTGAGTGCAAACCAGCATGCGATTGCGAGCAAGCCACCCAGCAGCGTCGAACCGATGAGTTCGCGCGCCGCACTGCGCGCCGTGGTGGTGCAACTCTGCCGCCCGAGGCTGACCGACTTCATGATGATGGGCATGTAGCTCGCCGGATCGGTCATTGCGAGCAGGTACGCAGGCATGACCACGAGCACGGCGCGCAGCGCGATACGTACGGCCTGTTCGTTGGGCAATGCCTTCCTGGCGGGCGCGGGCTGCGTGCTCGCGGGTTCGGGAAACAGACCATGAACGAGAGCCGCCATCAGCACGGCAAGCAGAAGCCCCTTCACGAGTGCGCCGACCACCGTCATGGCTAGCTGGAAGTCGGCTGTGCCCGCTGCGGAGACCATCGTCAGTCCCGCCACCAGAAACGTAGCAACCAGATTGTTCCCGCCGCGTAGTCCATATCCAAAGGCAAGAAAGAGCATCAGCCCGATGATCAGCACGCCCGCGAACGCGTAATACCGAAGTAACGGCACCACTAGCAGGCCGCTGCCCGTAGTCACTGCGACGACCAATGCAAAAGCCAGTCCTGCCCTGAGCGACAGCGGCCGGTTCTGCGTCGCGAGCAGAAAGACGGCAAACACGGGCGCGACCACGGGAATCGGCAGATCCAGCGCGAAACTGATCGTGAGGCAGAGCGCCGTCCCTGTCGCAACACGCAGCGCACGACGACTGGGCACCTCGAGCGTGTTTTCCATGGACGTCGTCAATAAAGGTACGAGACCCAGCTCATCGCGCGCAGAAACACGCGCCCAAGCGGATTGAGGGGATTGCCCTGACCCGGAAATGCCATCACTTCAGCCTGCCCGCCGACCCGAAGGTTGCGAAGACGCGCGCGCTCGTCGCGCTCGAACTCGACAATCACCGGAAAGCGCTGCGCGGGGCGCAGCCAGTCGCGGCTGTTCTGCACCGTAGGCAGACTGCCGGGCGGCGTGCTTTGCCCCACGCTCACGCCATAACCGATACTGCGAATCCGTCCTTCGAAAACTTCACCCGGCAGTGCGTCCAGCGCGATCGCCACAGGCGTGCCCGGCCGCAGGTGGCCCAGGTTGTTCTCGGTCATGTCCGCACTGATCCAGACGTCGCGAATCGCGATCAGCGTCATCACCGCACTGCCGGCCGCCGCGAACTGGCCGACCTCGGCACGCAGATCGGTAACGACGCCGCCTGAGCGAGCCGTTCCCCGCGTGTGAGCCAGATCGAGTTCGGCCTTTTGCACGGCGGCGGCCGCGCTGCGCAATTGCGCGTTCTCCGTGTCCTGACCGCCCTGCTGCTCGCGTGCGCGCTGCACCTCGGCGCGCGCGGCCGACACCTGGCTTTGGGCCTGCTCGTGGGTCGCTCGTGCCACCTCCAGGCGCCGCAGCGAGATCGTGCCCTCGTCTTCGCGATACAGCCGTTCGAGCCGCTCGCTGTCCTGTCGCGCCTTGACCTCGTTTGCGATGGCGGCACGCAGCGATGCCAACGCCGAATCGATGCCCGCCGTGCTGGCGCCAATCTGACGGCGCGTGGACTCGAGGTCGGCGCGCGCGCGGTCGGCTGCAATCCGGTATTGCTCGCTATCGATTTCGAACAGCACGTCACCCGCGTTGACCTCCTGGTTGTTATGCACGAGGACGCGCGTCACCCGTCCCGATACTTCCGCGGCCACGGGCACCACATACGCCTGTACGCGCGCCTGTTGCGTATAAGGGGTAAAGCGGTCGGCGAGCAGATACCAGATCAGGCTCACGACGATCAGGCCGACCACCCACTTCACGGCCCTCCCGGAGCGATCGGCGCCGGGCGGCGCTGTGGGTGCCGGTGCGGCATTGGAGGGTTCGGGCGTGTCGCTCATCGGGACGAACCTGCGGACGGAATCGCTGCCGCCGACGGCGCGTCCGGCTCGTTGAGCAAGTCGCCCCAGTCGGTGCGCTGCTGCATCTGCGCGCGGGTCGCGGAATCGACGAGAGGCTGCTCCGTGTACCAGCCTCCGCCAAGCGCCTTGTACAGCGCGATCAGACTGCCTGCGGCATTGCTGCGGTTCACGATATAGGCGTCCTGCTGGGCAAACAGGGCGCGCTGCGCATCGAGTACGCGCTGGAAGTCCGAATAGCCTTCGCGGTAGATCGTATTGGCGAGCTTCAGGGAGCGACGCGCCGCGCCTTGCGCGTCGTTCAGGATGCGGTCCCGCTGCAACCCGGCGATCAGCGCCGTCGCGGCGTCATCGGCCTCGCGCGCCGCTTCGCGCACGATGTTCTGATAGCCGACCGTCAACTGTTGCAGCCGGGCATCCTGGACGCGCACGTTGTTGACGATCCTGCCATGATCGAACACGTTCCACGTGACGCTCGGGCCGGCTACGACCGCCAGCGTGTTCGGCGATCCCGTGAGCGAACTCGCGCTCCAGACCAGCGAGCCCACCAGCGACACGGACGGATACAGGTCGGCTTTTGCCACGCCGATGAGCGCCGATTGCGCGGCCATCTGATACTCGGCAGCGCGAACGTCGGGCCGGCGCAATAGCAGATCGGCCGGGACGTCCTGCAGCACGGCATGGTCCACCAGCGGCACCACGCCCGCCTTGCCTGGCTGCATGTCGAGTTCCGGCAACGGGCCGGGCGGCCGGCCCAGCAGCACGGACAGCGCGTGACGCGACAGCACGGCCTGGCTTTCGAGCTCCGGGATGCTGCTCAACGTGCCCAGATACTGCGTCTTCGCCTGCTGCAGGTCCAGTTCATCCGTCTCGCCGCTCTTGAAAAGCTTTTGCGCGATCTCGTAACTGCGCTTTTGCAACTGGGCGTTCTCACGCGCGATGTGCAGCCGCGCCTCGGCGGTGCGCAGCGTGAAATACGTATCGGCGACCTGCGCGTGCAACAGGACCAGGGCGGCATCTCGATTGGCTTGCGCGGCAAAGAAGGCGGCGTCGGCCGACTCGATGGCCCGGCTGAAACGCCCCCAGAAGTCCAGCTCCCATCCGACGCTGAAGCCCGCGCCGTACTGCCAGTAACCACCCGAGCGCGGATTGAATCCATCCGAGCGTTTGCGCGCCGAATACAGTACGTCGGCGTTGACTTGCTGCACCTGAGGGTAGCGCCCCGCGAGCGCGACGCCGAGTTGCGCGCGAGCTTCGACCACGCGCAGGCCGGCAATTTTCAGGTCGCCATTGTTTGCGTCGGCTTCGGCAATCAGACGTTCCAGATTCCCGTCGTCGAATATCTGCCACCACTGCCGCACGTCAGGCTGCGCCGCCTGCTGCGTGACCTGCTCGATCGACGTGCTGCTCCAGTGTTCGCTCCAGCTTTCATGCTGCGGATGAAAGTCCGGCCCCACGCGCATGCATCCGCTCAGGCAAGCTGCCGCATGCAGTGCCGCCATTCCGTATGCGCGGGTCGAAGGCGACACGGCGCGGTTCCGGCAACTCAACGCTGCTGCTTCTGGCACTGCTGGGGATCCTGCTGATCTTTTACCCATCGCCAGAACAGCTGATAGCCCACCGCGAGCATCACAGGACCGATGAACAGGCCGATGACACCGCCCGTCACCATGCCGCCGAGCGCGCCTATCAGCACCACGGGCATCGGTACGGCGACCCCGCGCCCGAGCAGCAGCGGCTTGAGCACGTTGTCGGCGAGGCCCGCGATGAACACATACACCGAGAAGACGATCGTCGCCGTGCTCACACCTTTCGTAACAATCACGAAGACGATCACGGGAACGGTAATCAGTGTGGCGGGCAACTGCATGATGCCGATCAGCAGAACGGCGAGCGAGAGCAGACCCGCGCCTGGAATGCCCATGACGATAAACGCGATGCCGATCAGCAGCATCTGGATGAACGCGATACCGACCACGCCCTGCGCAACCGCGCGTACCGTCGACGTGCATAGATCGGCAATCTGCGAACCGTTCTCAGGTCCTGAGATGCGTGAGGCGATCAGTACTGCGCTGCGGTGTCCTTTCTCGCCATGCGCCATGAAGATGCCCGCCACGATCAGCGCGACGAAAAATATCAGCAGGCCCGCTCCGAGACCGGTGACCGTGCCCAGCAAAGCGAGGCCGGCTTCCTTGAGTTGCGGTGCGAATCGCTGCGCAAGACCCGTGAGGTCAGTCGAGGCCTGCGCCCAGAAGTCATACACGCGCTGGCCGACCAGAGGCCAACTCGCGACCGATTCGGCAGGCGGCGGAATGCGGAAACTGCCGCTCCTGAATATCGCCATTGCGTGCTCGATCGAGCCAGCGACGGCGACGCCCAGCAGATACGTCGGCACGAGGATGACGCCGAACGCAACGAGGATGATCAGGCTGGCGATCAGGCCGTTCTTGTTGGCGAACCGGTTTCCGAGCCGCGCCTGAATCGGATAGAGCGTGATCGCGAGGATCAGTGCCCATACCATCAGGTCGAGGAACGGGGCAAAGATCCGGAAACAGAACATCGCGAGAACCGCGATCAATCCAGCACGGATCAGTACATCGAGCATCTCTCTGGACAACACCTTTTGGGTAGTTGGCGTGGTCAGCATCGATCGTCTCCTCGCAGGTCGTCGAGAAGGTATCCCGACGGCAAACCCGGTTTGCCCGCATGGCCGCAACCGGCCAGGGCTCGTCATGCTCTCTCGCAAGCGCGCCGCCGGAACTCGGGAGATACGAGGAACTGTCCGTCGGCTGCGCACCGCTTCCAGTTGAGGTCCGGCACTAGGGGGACCCCTCATGGGAGACGTGCAGCCGCTACAAGGAGATGTTGTCGACGTCCTCGTCAATCTGAGTCTAGGGCACCCTCAAAAAAGGACAATAAATCGCCTCGATTTGCGCGCAAAGTCCAGCATTAGCTGTCCGCTGAAATGTACTGGCTAGACGGCTATACGCCATTTGCGCCGTCGTTTTTCTGTCAGTCAATTCAATGAAATCAACACGGCGGTCTGGTTCACGTCAAGATAGACGGCTGCCAGTATTCGCCACTCAATACTTGATGTCGCGGGCTGTCTGCCGTCCTTGCTGCTTGGTGTGCCGCTTGTCCTGGCGGCATTGCGAATTGCTTTTCTGATCCGCGGCGCGACAGTCCTGCTTGGTGTGACGGCTCCCCTGACGTGTGTCCTGGCGAACGTCGCGCCCGGCCCGGCGTTGTTGCGCCTGCTCCGTCGCCCAGGACATTCCCGAAGACGCCGCCAGAAACATCGCAGCTAGCAGGGCAGTAAGGCAACGGTTCCATTCCCGCATGATGTGATCTCCCGTAGATGGGTCGAAAACCTGCATCCACCCTTTCGCTGACACCGTATCGCAACACGCCGCGCGCCCGGATCTGCATGAGCGTGTCGCCGTCCGCTGCGAAGGCTTTCGTCTGGAGAAGGACGAGAAAGCCCGCCAACACCATTGCGACATAGTGTGCGAAGTGCTTCATCGCCGGTTCCCTGACCGCCGCGGGCAAGCATTCTCCCGACGGTTGTCGTGGCTCGCGTGCGTTGCATGAATGGAGCTTTCAGCCTATACATGCCCAATGAAATGTTGTATTGGACTTTGGTCCAACGACAAACCGCGCGATGGCCGAGCGGATCATTGCGCGCCTCGCAGAACCGGCCAGATGAGGGTCACGACATGGAGACGGTAGAGCCGCGCGAATGTTTGAGCTGGAAAAGATCCCTGCAATACCGGCTCTATTAATGCACCTGTTCGCACGAGGCGCTACTGCCAGCGTTGATCTGCACAACGTCTATACTCGGCATACGAGGCAAGCCCATTGACTCAACGCGATTGCGACGAATTTGCGAGCCATCGGCTTGATGCAGGCAAGAACAACAAGGAGCGCCTCCCATGTCAAACGAACGCGTGCCCTTGCTCGACCCCATCGACAGAGTGTCCGAGATCGTCTTTGGTGTACTGATGGCGCTCTCGTTTACGGGCGCGCTCAGCGTTGCGACGGCCGGACACCAGGAAGTCCGGACGATGATGTTCACAGCGCTCGGTTGCAATCTCGCCTGGGGGCTCGTGGATGCCGTCATGTACCTGATACGCACGGCCACTGAGCGGCGGCGAAAGAAGATGTTGCTCATGCAGCTTCAGGCGGCACACGACAAAACCCAGACACGCCAGCTGATTGCCGATGCGCTCCCGCAACTTTTCGCAACCGTCGTCCAGCCCGCGACGCTAGACGCGCTGCATCAGGAACTGCTTACGGTGCGCGAGCCGACTATCCGGCTTGGCGGGAAAGACTATGCCGCGGCATTCGGCATCTTCGCTCTGGTGGTCCTGGCGACTTTTCCGGTCGTCGTCCCGTTCATCTTCGTTTCGCAGATCGTGCTGGCGTTGCGCATCTCGAACCTGCTGGCAGTCGTCACGCTGTTCATTGGCGGCTATGCGCTCGGCCGCTACACGAGCGGAAGACCGTGGTTGTCCGGCGTGGCAATGTCTGGAATTGGCGTCGTGCTGCTCGCGATCATCATCGCGCTAGGCGGCTGACTCACGCCCCGCCAACGCCACCGGCGCGCGCCGCGCATCGTCGCGCTCAGCGTATCGGCCCTGCCACACATGTTCCATTTTCCGATCCGCGAAAATGGTTCCCATCACTTTCAAAATCTGCTAAAGCGCTTTCAAAATGTTTCACTAAATCATTCGAATAAAACTTTTAAGAAAGTGCTCAATGTTTTAGACATGCTGCCGTTAACCAGACGAGGGAACTTCCTCTCGCGACGGAACTGACATGCAGAGCACTTATCATCTCGGTCTGGTTGTCGTGTCGCTCGCCGTCGCAACACTGGCTTCATTCACGGCGCTCGACCTGGCCGGACGTATTTCCACCATGGCCTCCGCCCGCCTGCGCCATCTTTGGCTCGCGGGCGGCGCGGCAGCAATGGGCACGGGCATCTGGTCGATGCACTTCATCGGGATGCTGGCCTTCTCGCTGCCCATCCCGCTCGGCTACGATTTCGCGATCACCGCCTGCTCGCTGATCATCGCGATGATCGTCTCGTACTTCGCGCTCGTCCAGGTGGCGCGCCCGACGCTCTCCGCCAGGCGCCTCGTCACCGGCGGCCTGCTGATGGGCTTCGGCATCGCGGGCATGCACTACACCGGCATGGCGGCAATGCAGATGCAGCCGGGCATCCACTATCGCCCCGGCCTGTTCACCGCTTCCGTCGTGATTGCGATTGCAGCGTCGATGGCCGCGCTGTGGATCGCCCACACGCTGCGCGATTCGAGCCAGCACGGCGTGCTGCTCAAGCGCATCGGCGCGGCCTGCGTGATGGGCGTCGCGATCACGGGCATGCACTACACGGGCATGGCCGCCGCCGACTTCCTGCCCGGCTCGGTGTGCGGCGCGGCGCGCGGCGTCAACGCGCAGTGGCTCGCGACGACGATTATCCTGTTCACATTCGTGATTCTGATCGTCACGCTGATCCTGTCGCGCTTCGATGCGCGCACAAGCTTCCTCGCCGGTTCGGTTTCGTCGCTGAACAATCAGATCGTGCGGCTTGCCACCTACGACACGCTCACCGACCTGCCGAACCGCCGCACGCTGAACGAGCGCATCGAGCACGCGATCCACGCATCGAAGCTGAGCCGCCGCGGCTTTGCGATCCTCTTCATGGACCTCGACGGCTTCAAGACGATCAACGATTCGCTCGGCCACGCATTCGGCGACGAAGTGTTGAAATCGTTCGCGCAGCACCTGCGGCAGTGCGTGCGCAACGCCGACACCGTCGCGCGACTCGGCGGCGACGAGTTCGTCGTGCTCGCCGAGAACCTGAGCGCGCCGCGCGACGCGGAACGGATGGCCGAGGCCGTCCTCGAAAGGATGCGCGAAGGCATCAGCACGCAAAGCCAGATGCTGCAGATCATGCCCAGCATCGGCATTGCGCTGTATCCGCAGGACGGCCATTCCGTCGACGAACTGCTGAAGCATGCCGACGCCGCGATGTACGAAGCGAAGCGCGGCGGACGCAGCACCTATCGTTTCTTCGAAGCGCACATGAACGAAGCGGCGATGCGCACGCTGAAGATCCAGGGCGCGCTGCACGAAGCGCTCGGCAAAGGCTATTTCTCGCTGCACTTCCAGCCAAAATTCCGCGGCGACAGCGGCGAGGTCGCGGGCGCGGAAGCCTTGATCCGCCTGAATCACCCCGAGATCGGCGTGCTCGCGCCGATGGATTTCATCCCGATCGCCGAGCGCTCCGGGCAGATCGTGGAGATCGGCTATTGGGTCGTGCGCGAGACCTGCCGCCAGATTCGCCGCTGGGAAAGCGCCGGCCTGCCGTCGATGAAAGTCGCGATCAATCTGTCGCCGCGCCAGATGGCGCAGCCGGATCTGGTCGCAAGGATGCTGGAGATCGTGCGTGCGGAAGGTGTCGATTGCATGCAGATCATGTTCGAGATCACCGAGACGGTCGCCATGCAGGACGCCGCCAAGACGACCGAAATGATCCGCGAGTTTCAGAGCAGCGGCTTCGAAATTTCAATCGACGACTTCGGCACGGGCTATTCGAGCCTCGCCTATCTGCAGCGCTTTCGCGTGAAGCAGCTGAAAATCGACCGCTTCTTCACGAGCGGGCTCGATGCCGACGGTCACGAAGGCAGCGCGATCGTGCAGGCGATCATCGCGCTCGCGCATTCGCTGGAAATGGACGTGGTGGCCGAGGGCGTCGAAACGGCGTCGCAACTCGACAAGCTCAAGGACCTGCAATGCGACGAAATGCAGGGCTTCCTGCTCGGCAAGCCGCTCACGGCCGACGCCTTCAGCGATCTGCTTCAGGAGCGCATGTCGACGGCGTGACGTGAGCCGCCGTCCGGGCCGTCACTGTTCTGCGGCCGATGCGCCGGACTGTTCGGGCGCGAACGTCGCGGGCTCGAAATGCGGGCTTGCCGGCGTGAGCGCCGCATCGCGCCGCGTCAGCTTGCCATCCACCGACGCGCCCACATCCATCCGCAACTGCTGATAGTAGATGTTGCCCGTGATGTGCGCGTTCTCCTGCAACTCGACGAAGTGATCGGCGATGACGTCGCCCGTGATCCTGCCGTTGACGATCACGTCGTAGCCATACACATTGCCCGTGATCGAGCCGCGATTGCTCAGCACCAGCAGCGTCTCGCACCCCGCCTTGCCCGAGACGTTGCCTTTTACGTGGCCATCCATGCGCAGGCCGTCGCTGAATTCGACGTCGCCTGTGATGTATACGTCGTGCGCAATGAGGGTTGCCAGTTTGTTCTGGGAGACGCCGGGTGACTTCTTCTTGCTGAACATATTCGATACCGGGATGAAGTTGAAAATACGCCGCGCCTCAGCGGCGCGAACGGCTTTGGCCCTGGAGAAACAGCACTTGCGCCTGGAGCCTGCGCACTTCGACGGTGAGCGCGTCGGCGGATTTCTGCACGCTCGCGCGCGACGCCGCTTCCTGCTTCAGCGCGAGCTGTGCGCGCGCCAGCGCGTCTTGCAACTCGTCGTGCGCTGCGGGCACGACAGCCGGGGGTGCCGCTGAATCCGCGTGTGTCGCATAGCCACGCATCGCCGCCGCCCCTGCCGACACACACGCGATGCAAACCATCGCCCACACGCCGATGCGCATCGGCAGCGAGCGCACGGGCTGCAACACATACGCACGCTGCGTGACGACATGCCCACGGACATGCCCGTGCCCGCGCCGCCCGCCCGAGCGAAGAAAATCAGCCATGAGACGGCCCCATGAAAAGTGCGAGATAGTCGGTTGGATCGACGGGCGCGCCGTTGACGAGCACTTCGAAGTGCAGATGCGGGCCCGTCGAGCGGCCCGTCGAACCCACATCGGCGATATGCTGGCGCGGCAGCACGAGATCGCCCTCCTGCACGACGATCCGCGAAGCATGGCCATAGCGCGTGATCAGGCCGTTGCCGTGGTCGATTTCGACGGCATTGCCGTAGCCGCCCTGCGGTCCCGCGTGAATCACGCGGCCGCCCGCTGCGGCGAGAATCGGCGTGCCCGGCGGCGCGACGAGATCCACGCCCGGGTGAAAGCTCAGGTGATGCGTGAACGGATCGACGCGATTGCCGAACGGCGAGCCGAAGCGCGCGCCGTCGACGGGCATGCGGCCCGGGAACGACTCCCAGTTCGCGACGTGCAGCGTCGCTTCCTGTTCGAGCGCCGACAGCGTGGTGACGAGACAGGCAATGTGCTCGTGCAGCGCGAGTGCGTCGCGCGCCGGGTGGCCGAGCAATTCGTCGCAACGGCGCGGCGGCAGCGACGGGCCGCCTTCGGCGCTTTCCGCTGCGGGTTCGCTGGCCTTGTCGTTTGGCTGCCCGGCGGGTTTCCCGGTCGACGGGCCATCATCGTGGTCCGCATCGCGCTTCGTAGCGGCGGGTGCGCCACCCTTCGCCGGCCGCCCAGCCTTCCGCGCCTTCTGCTGCGCGGCGTCGGACACATCGTCGCCCGCGTCGTCGCCGAGCACGTCGCTCGCAGACAGCACAGGCGGCGCGAACACCGGGCGCGGCAAGGTCTTGATCGTCTTCAGACGGGTTTCGAAATCGTGCAGCGTCGCGACCTGCGAGGCGAGTTGCGTCAGACGCGGCTCCATCTGCTCGATCGCCGCATTGAGCTTGCCGAGTTCCGCTATCGTGTAGTCACGCGCGACGCGGCTGTCGCTGGCTTGCGTGGCCGCGTCGCGCTTCGGATGATCGCGCCCGATCACGATCCCCGCCGTCAACGCCAGCGCCGAACTGCAGCAGGCGGCGAGTGTCGCGATGGTCACCGCGGTGTGCCGCGTGACGAAGCGCACCGAGCCGTTCGTCAGGCGCTTGCCGGTTCCCCAGATCAGCGACATCAGCAGCCGCCCCGCGTCCCGGCCGTGACGGCGCACGGCGGCATGCTTGCGAAAGACCAACACGCGGCGCGTGTCGTGGTACGCGCGGCGGGCGGCGCGGTGTTGCGGTGAACCGGCATACGCAGGATGACGAACAGATCTCGTTGATGGGGAAAAACGGTGGCGCGCATTATCACGCCATCCGCCAGGCCCTCATCTCAAATTGGACGACATCGGATTCGTCGCATATCCGCATCAGGTTCAGTGCGCTCGCGCCGCCGCATCGATCCGCGAGAGGCGGCGCGTTCGACGTAGACAGAAATCGCAAACCGTCGAACGAATGTCAGACGGCAAGCAGTTTCTGCAAACGCTCGCGCAATGTTTCGCTTGCTTGCGTCATCGGCGCGCGCAAATCGCCTTCTCCTTCGATCAGACCTTGCACGGCAAGCGCCGCCTTCACGGGCGCGGGGTTCGGCTCGGCCGTCAGCGCGCCGATCAACGGCACGAGCGAGTGGAAAAGCGCCCGCCCTTCATCGAGACGCCCCGCCTTCAACGCGCGATCGAGCGCGACGAAACGCTCCGGCCACAGATGCGCCGACGCCGAAATCGCGCCGCTGCCGCCCATGCAGAGCGTGTCGAAGATACGGATGTCGTCGCCGGCGAGCACCTGCAAACGGCCGTCGAGAATCAGCGCGTGCGTGGTGTCGAGCGATCCCGCGCAGTCCTTGATCGCCTGAATGCGCGGGTGCGCGGCAAGCGAAAGCAGCGTCTGCAGCTCGATGCGCACGCCGGTGCGCGCGGGAATGTCGTACATCACGACGGGATGCTCGCTTGCGTCGGCGAGCATCGTGAAGTGTGCGGCGATGCCCGCTTGCGACGGCCGCACATAGTACGGCGCCGAAATCAGCACACCCGCGAGCGGCAATGCGTTCAGACGCGACACGCGCTCACGCACGGCGCGCGGGTTGTTGCCCGACACGCCGGCGATCACCGGCAGCGCGCCGCCTGCCGCGTCGAGCGTGGTCGCGAGCACGGCTTCCTGCTCGCCGGGCTCGAGCGAAGACGGTTCCCCCGTCGTGCCGAGCGCGACCACTCCCGCGACGCCCGCGTCGGCGTAGAGCCCGATCAGGCGGCGCAACGCATCGTGATCGACGGCACCGTTGGCGGCAAACGGCGTGACAAGGGGAATCCAGATACCCGAAAAATTGGACATGACTTTCCTCGAAGGCGACCGTATGGGAACCGTTCAGCGGCGAGGAAGCAGGATCGGAAGCGGGGGTGTCGAGGACCGTTGATCGAGGCTGTTCCGTCGCACATCTGACGGAACAGCAGCTCCGGTCAGATGAGCAACTGTTTTTTGGCTTTGGAAGCGGCGCGTGCGGGCACGGCACGCAAAGGCGTACCTGTTTCCACACGATCACGAAGCAATGAGCCGTTTTCCATGTCGGGCAGTGTAACCGCAAAACTGCGCTTGCCGCCGCGCGTTTTCGCCAGCGCAGGGGAAACCAGCCGCTCGGACACATGGGTGCACGAAATTCCTTGACTTCCTCGCCCAGCGAATTAATATACGCATCGCGTATATCTACCCTATCTCCTGACGAAAAGAGAGGCAGCCCATGAGCGTCCCGCAACAAGCATTTCTCCGTGACGCGATGCGGCGTCTGAACCTCACCCGCGACGGCTTCGCGACACGTATCGGCGTGTCGAAGCGTGCGCTCGATACGTGGCTGCTGCCCGACGATTCGCAGGAATCGCGCGCGATGCCGGAAATCGTCGAGCGCTTCGTGTCGGAGATCGTCGTCAACGGCGCGCCCGCCGAAAAACATACGCAGAGCGTAGATTCGCAGTCACTGGCGAGCCAGATGCTGTTCGAAGGCAAGCCGCAACTGCTGTCCGTCGATCAGTTCTCGCGCGACGCCGTCGAAGCGCTGTTCCGCGTCGCCGACATCATGCAACCCATCGCGCGCCGCCGGAAAATCTCGCGCGTGCTCGAAGGCGCGGTGCTCGGCAATCTGTTCTTCGAGGCCAGCACGCGCACCCGCGTCAGCTTCGGCGCGGCGTTTTGCCGCCTGGGCGGCTCGGTGTGCGACACGACGGGCTTCACGTTTTCGTCGATGGCCAAGGGCGAGTCGATCTACGACACGAGCCGCGTGATGTCCGGCTACGTCGATGCCCTCGTGATCCGCCACCCGGACCAGGGCTCCGTGGCCGAATTCGCGCGCGCCACCAACATTCCCGTGATCAACGGCGGCGACGGCCCCGGCGAGCACCCCAGCCAGGCGCTGCTCGACCTGTACACGATCCAGCGCGAGTTCTCGCGTCTGGGCAAGATCGTCGACGGCGCCCATATCGCGCTGGTCGGCGACCTGAAGTACGGGCGCACCGTGCATTCGCTCGTGAAGCTGCTCGCGCTGTATCGCGGCATCAAGTTCACGCTGATTTCGCCGCCTACGCTGGAAATGCCCGCGTACATCGTCGATCAGATTTCGCGCAACGGTCATGTGGTCGAACAGACGCACGATCTCACCAACGGCCTGCGCGGCGCGGACGTCGTCTATGCGACGCGCATCCAGAAGGAGCGCTTCGCGGATGAATCGTTCGAAGGCTATACGCCCGACTTCCAGATCAACCAGGCGCTCGTCGATACCGTGTGCGGCCAGGACACGCTGATCATGCACCCGCTGCCGCGCGACAGCCGCCCCGGCGCGAACGACCTGAGCACCGACCTGAACCACGATTCGCGCCTCGCGATCTTCCGCCAGACGGACAACGGCATTCCCGTGCGGATGGCAATCTTCGCGGTGCTGCTCGGCGTCGAGAAGCTGGTTCAACACTCGATGCGCGATGCCGCGTGGCGTCCGCCCGCGTATCTCGGGCCCGACGATGCGGTGTTTCATGGTATCGATTGATTGGCTCACAGGCTAAGCCGCTGCTGGCTCATGTAAAACGCGCGTTGAGGTTCGACGCGCGTTTTTGTTTTTGCACCGCGCCCGACGTCGTTCGGCGCTTGGCGCCCGCGCCATTTCCCCGCCATCTTCGCGCCATCCATCCGTCACCGCTGCGCCACGGCAGATGTGCCACGATCGACACGTGCTTTCAACGCTGCCCAAACACGCCGCAACCTTTGCGTTGCGCGACGCCGGGTGCGGCGTGAAGTCGTTTGAGAAAGCAGTTCGCCGCGCGTGCGGTCGCATTGTGATGTTCTGCACCAGCGGCATCGAAATTGCTCATTGACAAGGCTTGCCATGCACCGGGCGCCCGCTTCGGGTTCGATGCGGCGTGAGCTTGCATCGAACTTCCAGGAGCAAGCAGAACATCATGTCCCACCACAACGACTGCCAGGGTCCGTGCGCGCAACACGATGCGCACGCGTCCCGCCAGGACGAGCATGACGTCTCGCCATCCAGCACTTCACGCCGCCGCTTCCTGCAATCCGCCGCCGCCGCGGCCGCAGTGGGCACCGCACCTTACGCGCAAGCGCAGACACAAACGCCCGCCGCCGCGCGGCCCGTTGCACGCGCAACGGTGCCGCCGCGCGCCGTGACGCTCAACATCAACGGACGCGACTACACATTGCAACTCGAGCCGCGCGTGACGCTGCTCGACGCGCTGCGCGAATACGCCGGCCTCACGGGCACGAAGAAAGGCTGCGATCGCGGACAGTGCGGCGCCTGCACGGTGCTCACCAATGGACGCCGCATCAACGCGTGCCTCACGCTCGCCGTGATGCACGAAGGCGAAGCGATCACGACGATCGAAGGACTCGCGAGCAACGGCACGCTGAACCCAGTGCAACGCGCATTCATCGAACAGGATGCGTTCCAGTGCGGTTACTGTACGCCGGGGCAAATCTGTTCGGCGACGGCCTTGCTCACGGAATTCGACGCCGGCACGGCCAGCACGGTCACCGCAGACGTGCGACGCCGTCCGCCGCAACTGACGGATGAAGAAATCCGCGAGCGCATGAGCGGCAACATCTGTCGCTGCGGCGCGTACGTGAATATCGTCGCGGCCGTGCAGTCCGCGCATCGCGGCACGGTCGGCAGCGGCACCGACTACACGTACTCGACGTTCGTCATCAAGACGAGCGACGTCGCGTAACGGGGAGACCATCATGGATGCCATCTCCTACGAACGCGCCGCCGATATCACCAGTGCCGTGCGCGCCGCGCAGCAGCCGGGCACGATGTTCATCGGCGGCGGCACCAATCTGCTCGATCTGATGAAAGGCGGCGTGACGCGGCCCGTCAGACTCGTCGACATCACGCGCATACAAGGTCTCGATAGCGTATCGACGCTGCCGGACGGCGGCCTGCGCATCGGCGCGCTGGTACGCAATAGCGACGCCGCGAATCATGCGCTGGTGCGCGCGCGTTATCCGCTGCTGTCGCAGGCGCTGCTCGCGGGCGCATCGGCGCAACTGCGCAATATGGCCACGGTGGGCGGCAACCTGATGCAGCGCACGCGCTGCCCGTACTTCTACGACACCGCCTTCACCGCCTGCAACAAGCGCGAGCCAGGCAGCGGCTGCGCCGCGATCAACGGCCACAACAGAACGCATGCGATTCTCGGCGCGAGCACGCAATGCATCGCCGTGAATCCTTCCGACATGAGCGTCGCGCTCGCCGCACTCGATGCGAACGTGCGCGTGAGCGGCCCGCAAGGCGAGCGCGTGATCGCGTTCGGCGAGTTTCACCGGTTGCCGGGCGAGCGCGCCGATCTCGACACCACGCTGCGTCCCGGCGAACTCATCACGTCCGTCGATCTGCCGCCGCCCCTCTTTAGCGAGCACGCGTATTACCTGAAGGTGCGCGACCGCGCGAGCTATGCGTTCGCGCTGGTGTCCGTGGCGGCAGCGCTGCAGATGGACGGCAACCACGTCCGCAGCGCGCGTATCGCGTTGGGCGGCGTCGCGCACAAGCCATGGCGCGCGACGGCAGCCGAGCAGATGATCGCGGGCAAGCCGCTCGATAGCGCCACATTGAAAAACGCCGCCGCCACGGCACTGAACGACGCGAAGCCGCTGCACGACAACGCGTTCAAGGTGCGGCTCGCGCAGAACGCGATCGTGCGCGCGGTGAACCAGGCGGCGGGAGGTGTCGCATGAATACGATGATCGGACATCCGCTCGATCGCACGGACGGCTTGCTGAAGGTGACGGGCGAAGCACGCTACGCGGCCGAGTTTCCCGAAGCGCGTCTGGCGCATGGCGTGCTGGTGACGAGCACGATTGCAAAAGGCGCGATTGCGTCGATCGACACGAGCCGTGCGTCGGCGTTGCCGGGCGTGCTGCTCGTGATGACATACCAGAATGCGCCGCGCCTGCCGAACGGCGGACGGCCCGCGCTCTCGCCGCCGGCGGGACGGCATCTGTCGCTGTTGCAGGACAACCAGGTCCATTACAGCAACGAGCCGATCGCCGTGGTGGTCGCGGATACGCTCGAACATGCAACCGATGCCGCGCGGCAGTTGCGCATCACCTATGCGGCCCAACCGGCGGCGCTCGATTTTGCGCAGGCCCGTTCCAGCGCGCATGCGCCCGACAAGCCGCAAGGCCGTCAGACCGACACCTCGCGCGGCGATTACGACGCGGGGCTGGCGGCGGGCGTGGTGCGCGTCGACGCCGTCTACACGACGCCGATGGAGCATCACAACCCGATGGAGCCGCACGCGACGATGGCCGTATGGGACGGCCCGCAACTGACGCTCTACGATTCGACGCAAGGCGTAACGGGCACGCGCACCTCCGTCGCGAAGACGCTGGGTATGTCGCCCGACGACGTGCGCGTGATCTCGCCGTTCGTCGGCGGCGGCTTTGGCTGCAAGGGCTCGGCGTGGTCGCACGTGGTGCTGTGCGCGATGGCCGCGAAGCAGACGGGGCGGCCCGTGCGTCTCGCGCTGGAGCGTCCGCAGATGTTCGGCTCCGTCGGCGGGCGGCCGTTCACCGAGCAGCGCATGGTGATCGCCGCGAAGCGCGACGGCACGTTGACCGCGATGCGGCACGACAGCTTCTCGAACACGTCGATGATCGAAGACTGGACGGAGACCTGCTGCATGGTCACGCGGATGATGTACGCGGTACCGAACCAGGTGACGACGCATCGTCTCGTGCAGTTGAACGTCGGCACGCCGACCTTCATGCGCGCGCCGGGCGAAACGACGGGTTCATGGGCGCTCGAAACGGCGATGGACGAGCTGTCGTATGAGTTGAAGATGGACCCTGTCGCGCTGCGCCTGAAGAACTATGCGGAGAACGACCCGCAGGAAAACCGGCCGTGGTCGAGCAAGGCCTTGCGCCAGTGCTATAGCGTGGGCGCGGAACGTTTTGGGTGGTCGCGTCGCAAGCCGCAGCCGCGTTCGATGCGCGACGGCAACACGCTGATCGGACTTGGGATGGGAACGGCGACGTATCCTGCCAATCGCAGCGAAGCGGCGGCGCTTGCGCGCATTCTGCCGGACGGCACGGCGATGGTGGTTTCCGGCACGCAGGACCTCGGCACGGGCACGTACACGGTGATGACGCAGGTCGCGTCGGACGCGCTCGGCATTGCGCCGGAGAACATCCGCTTTGGTCTCGGTGATTCGTCGCTGCCGAAGGCGCCTGTCTCGGGCGGCTCGCAGTCGGTCGCGAGCGTGTCGCCCGCCGTGCGCGATGCGTGCGATCAGGCGCGCGGCAAGCTGGTGGCAATGGCGCTGGCCGATCGTGGCTCGCCCGTGTTCGGCGTGACGCCGGAAGATGTCGTCGTGCAGAACGGTTGGGTCACGAGCCGTGCCGATCCTTCGAAGCGCGATCCGATAGCCGCGGTTCTTGCGCGCGCCGGCGGGCAGCCGATCGAAGCGACGACCAGCACGAAGCCCGGCGACGAGAAGCAGCGTTACTCGTTTCATTCGTGGGGTGCTGTGTTCGCCGAGGTCCATGTCGATGCAGATCTTGGGGCGATTCGAGTGGCCAGGCTCACCGGCGTTTATAACGTTGGGCGGATGCTCAATGTGAAGACTGCGCGCAGTCAATTGATGGGTGGGCTTGTTTGGGGAATCGGTGCCGCGCTCGAAGAGGCGACGACGCTCGATAAGCAGTATGGGCGTTTTATCAACGCCAATCTTGCTGAGTACCACGTGCCTGTGAATGCGGATGTTGGGGCGCTGGATGTGCTTGTGCTCGATGAGCCTGATCCTTTTATTAATTCGCTTGGGTCTCGGGGGATTGGGGAAATTGGGATTACTGGCGTGGTGGCGGCTATTGGGAATGCGGTTTATCACGCTACCGGCGTGCGGGTCAGGGACTTGCCTATTACGCTTGATAAGGTGGTTATGGTTTGATTTTTTTGCCGCTGTGCGCGGGGCTTGGGGGCGGGGTCTGTTTCGGGCTTCGGGCTTCGGTGTGTTGGCCTTTGCTTTTGCTGGCATCCGCGAGTTGGCTTTGCGATGGCATCCGCGGTTTGGCTTTGCGCTGGCATCCGCGATACGTTATCTCGCTTCACGCGTCGCCCCTGTGCGGGGCGGCACCTACTTTTCTTTGC
>NZ_JAGUUD010000107.1:0-27696 GCF_020177535.1 Paraburkholderia sp. XV
CACAGGGGCGACGCGTGAAGCACGCTAACAATTCGCGGATGCCAGCGAAAGCAAAGGCAACGGCAAAACCAAAACCAAAACCAAAACCAAAACCAAAACCAAACCAGCTCGCGCAGCCCACAACCGCCCCTCCATCAGCCCGCGCAAATACAAGAATGAAAAACAAGAAGACAAAAGCAAACCTACACCAGGGCGGGTAGCCCTTCCACCAGCACAACCGCAAACACCACACCCAGCAGCGCGCCGAGCACCCTCAACGTGTTGTGCCTGAACTCAGTCTTGCAGGGCAGCGCGCCAAGGAACAGCGCTCCGGCCAGCGCCATCGGAATGACCAGAATGAAATCACCGATCGTGAAGTAGTGCATGCCTGTCTCCTTTGTAGTCTCGTCCGACGCGACTGCATGCGGCGCGCCTGACTACCAGTATAGGAGACGGTATCGATGCGTTTTGTGGGCTGGAACGCACGCGAGCTTCTGTCGCTCGCGCCGCGCAGCCAAGCGGCGCAAGGCTTTGCGCCATATACACGGCGACGCGTCAAATCCAGCGCGATACGAACGCCCGCTTACGCTGACCTTTCTGAATATGCGTTTTATCGGTGAAAAGGTGAAAAACGCGGGCGGAAATTGCGCGCTTACGCCATGCCGACGCGCTCTCGGACGCGCAGCCGCGCCGACGCCAGGATACCGATCACCAGCAATCCGCCGACGAGCGCCGCCACCCCCGTCCACCCATAAGCCGCCCACACGCGCCCGCCATACGAGCCGACGATGCTCGATCCGAGGTAATACGCGAGCAGATACAGCGCGGCCGCCTGGCCTTTCGCTTCCTTCGCGATCCGTCCGACCCAGCCGCTCGCCACCGCGTGCCCGGCGAAGAAGCCGAACGTCACGCACGCAATCCCGCACGCGATCAGTGCAAGCGACTGTGTGACGGTCAACAGCAGACCGCACAGCATGATGACGATGCTGCCGATCAACACGCGCCCGCGCCCGAACGTATCGGCCATGCGCCCTGACCACGGCGACGCGACGACGCCCGTCAGATACACGACGAAGATCCCGCCGATGGCCGTCTGACTCAGCGCGAACGGCGGCGCGAGCAGCCGGTAGCCGATGTAGTTGTAGAGCGTGACGAAGCTGCCCATCAGCACGAAACCCATCAGAAACAACAGCGGCAGACCAGGCCGTCCGAGATGCTTCACGAGCGCCGTGCGGTGATGCGAGAAGCCAAGTCCGCGGCGCGGGACGAAATGGCGTGAGGGCGGCAGCAGCGAGCGGAACGCGAGCATCGACAGAATGCCGAGCACGCCGATCGTGCCGATCGCGACGCGCCACGAGAACAGATCGGCGACGACCCCCGTAATCACACGCCCCGCCATGCCGCCAATCGCCGTGCCGCCCACATAAAGGCCCATCGCGAGACCGAGGCCGTCGGGATGCACTTCTTCCGCCAGATACGCCATCGCGACGGCGGGTACGCCGCCGAGCGCCAGCCCTTCGAGCGCGCGCAGCAACAATAGCGCATGCCATTGCGGCGTGAATGCGACCGCGAGCGTCAGCAGCGACGAAGCGGTGAGCGAAGCCGTCATCAACCGATGGCGGCTCCATCCTTCCGACACGAAGCCCGCGATGAAAACAGCGAGCGCAAGCGCCGCCGTCGTCAGCGACAGCGACAGGCTGCTTTGCGCAGGACTGACGTCGAATGAAGCGGAGAACGCGGGCAATAGCGGTTGCACGCAATAGAGCAGCGAGAACGTCGCGTAGCCCGCGAACAGCAGCGCAAGACTGGCGCGCCAGTAGGCGCGCGTGCCGCGCTCGAGATATGGCGCGCCGGTGGAGGAGGTTGCAGAAGATGAAGCGAAAGACGATGAATCAGCGGGCCGACTCGGGTCCGACGATGCGGTCACAACAAAACTCCCGGAAACGATTGAAACGACGCAGAGACTCGCGCGCTACACGCGTGCAACAGGCGCGAAGGGTCAACGATACGCCGATTGCGCGTACCACGTCGTCGAATCCGGCAACCGGAATGGAACACGAGCCGTGTCAGCCGCGCGTCGCGCTGGGCACGCTCGCGGGTTGACCGGCGGCATCGGGGTGCGTGAGCTGTTCGTCGGTGGGCAATGCGGTCGCGTCCCAGCCGCCGCCGAGCGCCTTGATCAGCGCGACGCTCGCGGCCATCCGGCGGCGCGCGATCGAGACCGCCTGGCGCTCGTTGGCGAGCGCCGTCGTTTGCGCGACTACCACGTCGAGATACGTGATCGCGCCGTTCTTGTAGCGGTTCGACACGATCGCCAGCGAGCGCTGCGCGGCCGAAACCGCATCGTCCTGCGCCTGCGCCTCCTGTTCGAGCACGCGCAAGGCAGCAATGTTGTCTTCGACCTGGCCGAACGCCGTCAGCACCGTTTGACGGTACTGCGCGATGCCTTCGTCGTAGTTCGCCTGGGCTTCGGCTTTTTTCGCGGCGCGTCCGCCGAAGTCGAGCAGCGTGCCGGCGAGCGTCGGTCCGAGCGACCAGAAGCGGGCGGGCGCAAGCAGCCAATCGCTGAAGTTGGTCGCCTCCAGTCCGCCCGTCACCGACAAAATCAGATTCGGGAAATACGCCGCCGTTGCGACGCCGATCTGCGCGTTCAGATCGACCATCTGCCGCTCGGCGGCGGCAATATCGGGGCGCCGTTCGAGCAGCGTCGACGGCACGCCGACGGGCGCGACGGCGGGCACGGCGACGAGCGGCGCAACCGGCAGCGAGAAGGTCGAAGGCGTCTGGCCGGTCAGGATCGCGATTGCATGTTCGAGTTGCGCGCGCTGCACGCCGAGATCGATCAATTGCGCCTGCGTCGTGCGCAACTGCGTCTGCGCCTGCGCGACATCGGCGTCGGTGGCGATGCCGCCCTTGTAGCGGTTCTGCGTGAGCTCGACGGCTTCCTTGTAGGCGGCGATCGTGTCGTCGAGCAGTTGCCGTTCGCGGTCGATGCCGCGCAGTTCGAAATAATCCGTCGCGAGTTCGGCCTGCATCGACAGCAGCACGCTTTGCGCGTCGGCGGCGCTTGCCTGCGCGTTGGCCCGCGCGCCTTCGACGCTGCGCGACACGCGGCCCCACAAGTCTGGCTCCCAGGTCGCGTCCGCGCCGACGATCCAGTCGTCGAGCGTCTTGCCCGCCGTCGATTTGAACTTCACGTTCTCCGACGACCGCGCACGCGAGTAGCCGCCGTTCGCGGTGACGACAGGGAAGAATTGCGAGCGGAACTGCTCGACCTGCGCGCGCGCCGCGCGGAAACGCGCCTGCGCGGCCTGCACGTTCTGGTTCGCGCTGGAGACCTGCTGTTCGAGCGCATTCAGCGCGGGGTCGCTGTAGACCTCCCACCAGGCGCTGCGGATGCGCGCGTCGGCGGGTTCGGCCATTTTCCAGCCGGTGCCTTCGAGTTCCTTATACGTGGCGGCCGTTGCGGTCGCGGGCCGCCTGTAATCGGGGCCGACCGTGCACGCGGCAAGGAGACTCACGCTCACCAGCGCGAAAGCCACCGAACGAAGACGCATGCGATACGTGCTCACTCTTGTGCCTTTGCAGTCTGCTCGCTTTGCGGCGACGACGAGCCGCCAGAGGTGCCCGAAGCGCCTGAAGCGCCTGAAGCACCCGCCGCGCCGCTCGCTTTCGGATGCACGATGCGCACCGCAGCGCCATCGACGATCGAATCCTGCGGATTCAGAATCACCTGCTCGTCGCCCGTCAGCCCGGAGGCGATGGCGACGCGCGTGCCGTAGTCGGTGCCGAGCGATACCTTGACGAGCTTCACGCGTTGCTGCGCATCGACGGTGGCGACTTTCACGCCGTCCGGACGGAACAGGAAAGCGTTACCCGGCAGCGTGTACGGCGCGGCCGCCTGCGATTTCAGCGCGAAATGCACTTGCGCATAAGCGCCCGGCAGCAGATCGCCGTTGCGGTTGTCGACGTCGACTTCGACGAGCATCGTGCGTTGCTGTTGATCGACGGCGCCCGACGTGCGCGCGACCGTCCCCGGATAGTGCTTGGCCGGCGTTTCGGTGAGCGTCAGAAACGCGGTCTGCTGCGCCTTCACTTCCTGCGCGTAAGCCTGCGGCACGTTGACGTAGACGCGCAGCCGGTCGGCCTGAGCGAGGTGGAACAGTTCCTTCGCCGGGCCGCCGGAGCTGCCCGCGTCGATCAACGCGCCGACGTCGACGTTGCGCGCGGTCACGATGCCGTCGAACGGTGCGTAGACCTTCTGGAACGACTGCATCTTTTCGAGCCGCGCGACGTTGAAGCGTGCCGCGTCGAGCGTGCCTTTCTTTGCGAGCATGTCGCCGACCTTTTCGTCGGTTTCCTGCTTCGAGACGGAATTGCTGCGAAGCATTTCCGACCAGCGGTCAGCGGTGCTTTTGGCGAGTGCGTAGGTCGCTTGTGCGTTGGCGAGATCGGCGCTCGCCGCCTTCAGTTGGTCGTCGACTTCGGGCGTGTCGATTTCGGCGAGCAGTTGCCCTGCCTTCACGTGTGCGCCGATATCCGCGTACCACTTCTTCACATAGCCGTTGGTGCGCGCGTAGATCGGCGTATCGAGAAACGCCTGCACGTTGCCGGGCAGCACGAGATCGAGCGCGGCCGCGGATTTTTTCGGCTTGATCACTTCCACGGCGAGTTGCGCGGAATGCTGCGCGTCGCGTTCAAGTGCCGCGTGCGCTTCGTGACGCGACCAGATACCCTGCGCGGCGAGCGCCAGCACGACGAGTGCTGCACCGATCACGATCCAGCGCGAACGTTTCGATGAGCTGCGCGGGCCTTCCCCGTGCGGCGCGGACTCATCAGGACGATTCCCTTCCATCGGAACTCCAGATACTGTGCTTGCGCATCGTTGTTATGACCGTGGCCACGTCGGCCACCTTATTGCGGCTTCTGGACCACATGCGCGGCAGCGCGTGCGCGTCTTCCAGACAGCCGTCGATAGATCATCGAAAACACCACGGGCACGAACACCAGCGTCGCAACTGTGCCGATGGTCAACCCGCCGATCACCGCGCGCCCGAGCGGCGCATTCTGCTCGCCGCCTTCGCCGAGGCCGATGGCCATCGGCACCATGCCGATCACCATCGCGAGCGCCGTCATCAGCACGGGGCGAAAGCGCGTGAAGCCCGCTTCGATCGCGGCGCGTGTTGCATCCCCGTGTTCGAGCAACTGCTCGCGCGCGAAGCTGACGACGAGAATCGAGTTCGCCGTCGCGATGCCGATGCACATGATCGCACCCGTCAACGCCGGAATGGACAGCGTGGTATGTGTGAGAAACAGCATCCACACGATACCCGCCAGCGCGCCCGGCAAACCCGTGATGATGATGAACGGATCGAGCCACGACTGAAAATTCACAACGATCAGCAGATACACCAGCACGATCGCAAACACGAGGCCGGTGAACAGGCCCGAGAACGAGTCGTTCATCGTCTGCACCTGGCCGCGCAATTCGATCGACGAGCCCTTCGGCAATTGTGCCTTGGTGTCGGCGATGATCTTCTGGATATCGTCCGAGACGGCGCCGAGATCGCGGCCGTCGGCGGTGCCGTAGATATCGATAGTGGTCTGCGCGTTGTAGTGCGTGAGCACGGCGTTGCCTGCTTCGCGTCGCATCGTCGACAGCGCGCCGAGAATGTTGGTGTGGCCGTTCGCGTTCAGCGGGATGTTCGCGAGCGATTGCAGCGAATCGATCGTGTATTGCGGCGCTTCCGTTATCACGTTGTAACTGACGCCATTGCGGGGATTGAGCCAGAACGTCGGCGTGGTCTGCTGGCTGCCGGACAGCGTGATCAGCAGATTGCTCGCCACGTCCTTCTGCGTGAAGCCCGCCTGTTGCGCGCGCGTGCGATCGACATCGACGAAGATGCGCGGCAGATCGGACGGCTGCTGGATGCGCGCATCCGCAAAGCCCGGTATCGCGCGCAGTTTGTCGAGCAGCGTCGCGGCGAACGCGCGATTGCCCGGCACGTCGCGCCCCACGATCTGAACGTCGATCGGCGACGGCATGCCGAAGTTCAGCGTCTGACTGACGATATCCGCAGGAAGGAATGCGAACTGCACGCCTGGGAATTCGTCGGTCAGCGTGCGGCGCAATGTGCGCACGTACTCGGCTGTGGGCTTGTGATCGGGGTTCAGGCTGATCAGGATGTCGGCATCCGAGGTGCCGATCGTGCCCGTCGCGCTGTAGGACAGGTTGATGCCCGATACGGGCAGGCCGATGTTGTCGATGATCGAATGCAGTTCGTCGCGCGGAATCAGCTCGCGGATGCGCGCATCGACGCGATCGGTGACGACGGCCGTTTCTTCGACACGCATGCCCGTCTTTGCGCGCAGATGCAGCGCGATCGTGCCGGCATCGACGGCAGGAAAGAAGTCGCGGCCAAGGAACGGCATCAGCAGCAGCGACAGCAGACAGCACGCGAGAAAGCCAGTCACGAAGATGCCGGATCGCGCAACGCGCGCCACGAGAAACGCACGATAACGCCCGCGCACATTCGCAAAGCCGCGCTCGAACGCGAGGTGCACTCGCATGAACGGGTTGCGCGTTTCATGCGAATGATGGAAGTCGGCGGGACGATGGTGATGGCGCAGCAGATACTTCGCCAGCGTCGGCACCAGCGTTCGCGAGAAGAAGTACGAAGCCAGCATGGCAAACACGACGGCTTCGGCGAGGGGAATGAACAGATAGTGCGCGACGCCCGTCAGCAGGAACATCGGCACGAACACGATACAGATCGACAGCGTGGAAACCAGTGTTGGAATCGCGATCTGACGCGCGCCGTCGAGAATCGCCTGTTCGAGGTTCTTGCCCTGTTCGAGCTGGTGACTGATGTTCTCGATCGCGACCGTCGCGTCGTCGACCAGAATACCGACGGCGAGCGCCAGCCCGCCCAGGGTCATGATGTTGATCGTTTCGCCGAGCGCGGACAGCGCGATGATCGACGTGATCATCGACAGCGGAATCGACACCGCAATGATCAGCGTTGCGCGCCAGTTGCCGAGGAACAGCAGAATCATCAGGCCCGTCAGGCACGCGGCGATCAGTGCTTCGCGCAGCACGCCTTGCACGGAAGCGCGCACGAACAGCGACTGGTCCGCGACGGGATCGATGTTCAGCGACTCCGGCACGAGATTGCGCAGCGCCGGCATCATGGTCTTGATGCGATCGACGATTTCCAGCGTGGATGTGTTGCCGCTCTTGTTGATGGTGAGCAGCGATGCGCGCTGGCCGTCCACGCGCACGATGTTGGTCTGCGGCTGATAACCGTCGCGCACATGCGCGACGTCGCGAATGTAGATGGTGCCGTTTGGCCCCGATTTGATGGGAATGTTGTTCAGGCCTGCGAGCGAATCGGGACTCGCATTCATCTGCACCGAGTATTCCGTCGAGCCGATTTTCGCGGTGCCCGTCGGCACGATCAGGTTCTGTGCGGTGATCGAATTCACCACATCCATCGGCGACAGATTGCGCTCCTGCAGCTTGCGCGAATCGATATCGACCATGATCTGACGCTGCTTGCCACCGTACGGCAGCGGCGCCGACGCGCCCGGTACGGTCGCGAGCTGCGTCTTCAGGAAGTTATTACCGTAGTCGAACAGTTCCTGTTCGGTGAGCGACGGCGACGACAGCGACAGCCGCAGGATCGGCACCGTGGACGCGTTGTAGCGCAGTATGTTCGGCGGCGTGATGCCGGGCGGCAGCGAGCGCAGCTGCGTTTGCGACAGCGCCGTGACTTGTGCGAGCGCTTCGTTGATGTTCGCGTGCGGCTGGAAGAAAATCTTGACGACGGCGATGCCGTTCAGCGAAGTCGATTCGACGTGCTCGATATCGTTCACCGCGACGGATAGCCCCCGCTCGTAGTTCAGCACGATGCGCTTTTCCATCTCGTCGGCAGGCAGGCCGTTGTACGTCCAGATCACCGACAGCACGGGAATGTCGATGTTCGGGAAGATGTCGGTAGGCGTGCGCAGGATCGTCAGCGGGCCGATGATCAGCAGCAGCAGCGCGAGCACGACAAACGTATAGGGGCGCCGCAGCGCGAGACGAACGATCCACATGAACGGGGCGGTCCGGTGAGGGCGGGAGCCGCTGCTTCTGGCGGCAGCGAGCAGCATTGCGCGAGGCGCCCAGGCCGGGCGTGCGCGAGAGGAATATAGCGCGTATCGTAGCTTACATCGACATTTTTGAGACGACCGCGCGGTCCGGTTTATGATGAGCCTGTTACGGGTCGTTACAGTCAGGGTTTCGTAAGTCGAATTGACCGGACGGATACCTCACCAGGACTTACTTTTTACTTTGCCAAAGCGCCCAAAAGGGCAACAATGGGGCTGAGGGGTTCGCATTGGCCGATGTGTGCCGGAAGGGATGCGAGTCGATCCTGGCCCCTGGTTTTCGATTCAGGTGCGCACGCAACCATCCGGATGTCGCGGCGCTTTTATCATCACGTTGACCGGCGCAGTCCCAAACAAGCCGGCAATTGGGAGAACGGGGAAACATCATGCAAGTCGGTTCTATTGTTCGATCCGTGCATATCGCCGTGCCGCAAGGTGCGCGCGGGATCGTGATGCGCATTCTCGGCGACATGGCGATGGTGGCGTGGTACGCCGGCGAGCCGGGGACGTCGAAGATACTGAACACGGAACCCTTTTTCCTCGAAGATCTGATTGACACGGGCGAATTCGTCCGCCCCGCTGGCGCGCAGATACATTGATCGCGGTTGTCTTGCCTGCTGTCGTGATTGACGGGATGCGGCGCCGCTGAGCGGTCGACGCATCCCGAGTGACACTGACGCTCGTTTTTGCGCGCGGCACGGCGCACAATGCGGGCATGAACGAAGACACTCCCGAGATTCCCACCCCGCAGGACGGCCATGCCGTTCCCTTTGCCCGCCTTACGCCGGAAGTCGTGCTGGATGCGCTCGATAGCGTGCTGGACACGGTAGGCGTGCGCACGGACGGGCGCATGCTGCCGCTCAACAGTTACGAGAATCGCGTGTATCAGGTCGGCGTCGAAGACGGGCCGCCTGTCGTCGCGAAGTTCTATCGGCCGCAGCGCTGGACCGACGAAGCGATTCTCGAAGAGCATGCCTTCGTCGCGGAACTGTGCGAGCGGGAGATTCCCGCCGTGCCGGCGCGCACGCTCGACGGCCGAACGCTGCACACATTCGACGGCTTCCGCTTTTCCATCTTCGAGCGGCGCGGCGGCCGTGCGCCCGATCTCGACCGCAAGGACACGCTCGAATGGCTCGGGCGGTTTATCGGGCGCATTCATGCCGTTGGGCAAACGGTGAACTACGCGGCGCGTCCGACGCTCGACATCCATACCTTCGGCTACGAGCCGCGCGACTATCTGCTCTCGCAAAGCTTCGTGCCCGCCGACGTGCGCGTCGCGTGGGAAGCCGTTGTCAACATGGCGCTCGAAGGCGTCGAGCAGGCCTTCGAACGCGCGGGCGACGTGCGCCAGTTGCGCATGCACGGCGACTGTCATCCGAGCAATGTGCTGTGGACCGACGCCGGCCCGCATTTCGTCGATTTCGACGACAGCCGCATGGGCCCCGCCATTCAGGACCTGTGGCTGCTGCTTCCGGGCGAGCGCAACGAGGCGTCGCGCGCGTTGACGGATCTGCTCGCGGGCTATGAGGACTTCTGCGACTTCGATCAGCGCGAACTGCATCTGGTCGAAGCGTTGCGGACCTTGCGGCTGATTCACTACTCGGCGTGGCTCGCGCGTCGTTGGGACGATCCGGCGTTTCCCGTCGCATTCCCGTGGTTCAACACGCAGCGCTATTGGGAAGACCGTATCCTCGAGTTGCGCGAGCAGATCGGTGCGATGCAGGAAGGGCCGCTCTGGCCGGTGTGATGCTTGAGCGTGTGGGGCGATCGTCAGTCGGCGGATTGAACGCGGACCGGCGATCCGGCTATCACACGCGGTGGCGCCGAGAGCGTCGCGGACGCGCCGCGCGCCGCATCCGCAAGCGTCGAGCGCACGATCACTTGCGCGCGCACGTCGCGGCCAATCGTTTCGATGCCCGCGCGCATCTGCGTGAAATCTTCAGGCGAGCAGACTTCGCTGGCGAAACGCGTGGTCCCGTCACGCGTCACCGAGATGACATTCGTACTCGCGTCATACGAATACGTCGAGCGGTAGTCGATGAAAAGGTTTCGCGCGGCCATCGCTTCCGGCACATCAAGCACGCGAAAATTTGCGGGCAGCGCAATCTGCGTGCGCTCGTGCAACTCGACATTGCGGCACACGAAAGGCTGCGTGCGCTGCCGTTCGCCGAGCCAGTAGCGCGCGTCCGACTGAAATCCGCCGACGAAGCTCGTGAGCGCCGGAATCGACGCGGCCGTGCCAGGCACGACGAAGTCTTCAAGTTTGCCTTTCATCGTGAGCGACAGTGGGCCGTCCGTCGCGTTGAGGTTGCTGGTCGACAGCGTTGCCGTTCCCGAGAGGTTCACGAAGCGCAGTTCCGCCTGCAGCGACTCTTCGCGCTGCGCGGGCGTTTGCATGCGCAGCAGCGCGCGGCCCTGCTCGGCGGCCCAACCCGCGGATTCCAGCCGGTAGACGAAGGTCGCGGAGCCATCGCGCGCGACGTTGATCGACAGATCGGTGGTGCGCGACATCGTGGCCGTCGACGGTGTGCGCGACAGCACGCCGTCGTTGACGAGCACGACGGGGCGGTTCATGTCGGTCGACGGCAGATAGCCGAACTCGACGTTCGGCGCGGTCGAATCGGCGTATAGCTGAAGTTCGGGCAGCCACGTGATCACGTGATTCAACACGCCGTAGCCGGGCACGTCGGGCAGCGTGTAGATCGTGCCGCTACTGATCAGCGCCGGTTCGTTGCGAATGCCGACGGCGTCGAGCAGCGCGCCATACAGCGCGACGTGGTCCTTGCAGTCGCCGTAGCGCAGTGTGAGGATATCGGTCGCGCGATGCGGCACGACCGCACCGCGTCCAATGTTGACGGCGACATAGCGCACGTTCTTGCGCACCCAGTCATAGAGCGTCCCGGCTTTGGCACGCGGCGTCGGATCGCCGGCGGTGAGTGAGCGGGCCAGTCCGACGATCGCCGGGTCGTTGACGCTCGCATCGACGGCCGATTCGCGGTACTTCGCGGCGAACGCGGCGTAGTCGGGAAACGTCGAGACCATTAGCCGGTCGCCATAGCTCACATACGCAATCGATCCATATTCGAGCCGCGCGAAATGCGCCTTGTCGTAGCGGAACTCATAACGCGTGCGGCCGTTTTTCGTCGACGGCGGCAGCGCGACGAAGCCGCGTGCATCGGCGTAAAGCGGCTTGCCGGCGGGCAGGTCGTAGACGAGGCGGAAGTGATGGGTCGGTGCGAGATCGGGCGGCGTGAAGTCGCTGAAATGGCCCGGCACGATCGGCTGCATCTGCGTCTTCCGATACTTCAGGTGCACGCGCGCACCCGGTTCGACGGCGGGAAACACGATCACCTTTTCGAGGATGTCCTGAAACATCGGCGCGTCGAACGAACGCGCTTCCTGCACGTCGCGAATCTGCTCGGGTCGCACGTCGTGGCGTTTGCCGTCGGCGGATGTCGTATACGCCTCCAGAATGTCGACGCTCGCCATGTTGCGGTTGAACCAGATGTAGTACTGCGCGACGCGCGCGACGCCCGCTTCGTTGTTCACACGCAGCGTCATTTCGTCGATCTTCGTGTAGGAGCCGTCGGCGTTCACCGTGAAGGTCTGCGTTTCGCGTTCGTTCGTGTATGGCTCGATGGGCGTGGCCGTTGCGGCGTTCGGTGTCGTCAGGCCCGGGTTGTCGGCCGGTTGGTCGGCAGCGCGGGCTGCGCCTGTGCAGAAGGCGCAACAGGCCATCGCGATACGGAAGATCGTGAAAAGGCGCATGGGGAATCAGGCGTCCGAAGGAATTGGTCTAGTTCTGTCGCATCTCACAGTTCAAAATCACACGGCATTTGTGTCAAGCGGGCAAACCGCACACAACGGCATCTTTTTCCGGACGCCGGGCCGAGCCGTCGGGATTGAAAGAAATCACATTCTATGTAATGATAGTCATTCTCATCTGAAGGGCGTCGCCAGCGAATTGTCGTCTTCTCCTCTGTCGACCAGAGTTAGCGCTTTAGCGCTTGGCTCTGGTCCCATGCGAGAAACGAGCTGAGACAGGCCAGCCAGCTCTTCGGTGACCATCCTGCTTTTGCCTGGATGCCGTAGCTGCCGCCTGTCTTGCGGCAGGCGAGCTTCGGACATCCGTCGTTCCGCTCCGAACGACATTTCCAGTTTCCATTCCAACGTTGCCGCACGTCGGCAGCGCACGACCCGCTTTGCCAGGAACACGATGAACGCGCCCGAATCGATCGAACTGAAGCCTGTCGCCCGCGCGGGCGGGATGTCCGCCGCCGTCCAGCAGCTGGACGCGGACGAACTGGCCGCGCGGCGTCAGCGCTCGCGGCGCGCGAATTTCATCAAGTGGCTGCGCAAGGTGCACGGCTGGGTCGGGCTATGGGGCGCCGTGCTCGGGCTGCTGTTTGGTGTGACGGGCTTTCTGCTGAATCACCGCGCGGGACCGCTGAAGGTGTCGTCAGGCGAGCCACAGGTCGAGCAGTTGCAGATCGCGTTGCCGCAGAAGGGTTTCAAGTCGCCCGGCGAGATGGCGCACTGGCTGAAGGATGAACTGCATATCGACGGCAAGCCGGGCAGGGCGCGGCGCGAGCCCGCGCACCCGGTGGCATGGGGCGATCAAAGCGCCGTACAGCCGGAGTTCTGGCAGATCGGGATCGCCGCGCCGGGGCAGAACGTGCAGGCCGAGTATTGGGTGGGCAACGGCTTCGTGTCGGTGAAGCGCACACAAAACTCGTTTCTCGGCACGATGAACAACCTGCATAAGGGCGTTGGCTTGAGCGTCGGCTGGGTGCTGTTGATCGATACGATCGCGGGCAGTCTGATTCTGCTTTCGCTGACGGGCGTGCTGCTGTGGACGGAACTCAACAAGCGACGGACCGTGGGTGTCGTGCTGGTTGGCGGGTCGATTGTGGCGGCGGTAGTGTGTGGGGTGATGTGAACCGGTCGACAGAATCGGGGAATTCGAACGCGAACCGTGCCTGAGTCGCGTTCGAATCCAGTTGAAAAGCTACTGTGGAATACTACAAGCCGCGCCACCACTCGCCGCAATCTCACGCGCCGCCTTGGCACCTTCGACTTGCAGCAGCGTTGGCAGCGACACGCCATTCTTGGCCGCCGTGACTTCGGCAAGAATCGACACAGCGATTTCAGGCGGCGTTCTGCTGCCGATATAAATCCCCACGGGCCCATGCAGTCTTGCGAGTTCCGTCTCGGTGAGATCGAACTCCTTGAGCCTTTCGCGCCGCGCCGCGTTGTTGCGCCGCGAACCCAACGCGCCGACATAAAACGCAGGCGTTTTCAACGCCTCCATCAGCGCTAGATCGTCGAGCTTCGGATCATGGGTGAGCGCGATCACGGCGCAGCGCTCATCGAGCTTCATTTCGAGCACGGTATCGTCGGGCATCGTACGAACGACCTTGGTGCCCGGCACGTCCCATTCATCCGTGTACTCTTCGCGCGGATCGCACACCGTCACCTGATAATCGAGCCCGACCGCGATATTGCACAGATAGCGCGACAGTTGCCCGGCGCCGATCACCAGCATCCGGTAACGCGGGCCGTGTATCGTCAGCAGACGTTTTTCGTCGAAGTCGACGCCATCCGTTGCTTGTGCGGGACCCAAACGCGCGACACCCGTTTCCATATCGAGCGTGCGCGCAACGAGCCGTCCATCTTCAACGGCATCGCACAGCGCGGCGATGCCGCTCGCCTCCGTCAAAGGCTCCAGCACGAGCTGAATGGTGCCGCCGCACGGCAAACCAAAACGATGCGCTTCTTCAGCCGAAATGCCGTATTTCACGGCTTCGGGCTTTGTTTGCTCGATTCCGCGCTGACGCACGCGATCAATCAGATCGTCTTCGATACAGCCGCCCGACACCGAGCCGACCACCGCGCCATCGTCGCGCACGACCAGCATCGCGCCCTCGGGACGCGGCGACGAGCCCCACGTCTTCACGACCGTCACGAGTAGCGCACGATGTCCCTGTTCGAGCCAGCGCGCGCTGGACTTCAGGACTTCGAGATCCACGCTGTCCATGATTTCTTCCTCTTCGGTTCCTCGCCACTGCTGTCGGTGGCAGCTTCGCTGTCTTCGACAGGATTCGCAGTGTCGCCTGATTCGACGGATTCTGCCTGCACGCCGCCACCGCCGCCCGTCAATTGCTCGCCGAGGCGCCTGAAAAACTCGCCAGCGAGCTTGCGCGCCGCGCCATCGACCAGCCGCGAGCCGATCTGCGCAAGCTTGCCGCCGACTTGCGCCGTCGCCGTGTAAGTGAGCTTCGTCGCGTCGTCGCCGTCGGGTTCGAGCGTCACGTGCGTTTGCCCTTTACCGAAGCCAGCCGCGCCGCCCTGTCCTTCGAACACGATCGTATAGGTATGAGGCGCGTCGATATCGGTGAGTTCCATGCGGCCCTTGAAGCGCGCCTTTACGGGTCCGACCGCCGCGCTCAATGCGACGGCGTACGCGTTCTCGCCGTCCGGTTCGATGCTGTCGCAGCCGGGAATCGATGCGCGCAGAATCTCCGTGTCGTTCAGCGCTTCCCATGCGCGCTGCTGCGGCACGGGCAGCGTGTGGGTTTCGGTCAGCTCCATGACGTCGCTCCTCCAGATATCGCAGCCCCTGCGGCATCGCGGGACACGCGCGTCAATTGCGCGAGATCGCGGCCGAATGCAGCCAGGCTGTCGAGATTGTGAACCGGCTTGTGCGCATCGACGAACGGCAGCATCGCCTGCACGCCGCGCGCCTTCGGCGAGAACTCGCGGTAACGCAACAACGGATTAAGCCACACGATGCGATGCGCGAAGCGGCGCAGGCGGGCCATTTCGGTTTCGAGCACGTCGATCGCCTCGTGATCGAGGCCGTCGGTGACAAGCAGCACGGTCGCCCTGCCTGTCAGCACTCTGCGTGCCCAGCGGCGGTTGAATTCGGCGAGCGCCGCGCCGATGCGCGTGCCGCCCGACCAGTCGACCACCTGATCCGCAAGCGCGGCAATCGCGACATCGGGATCGCGTTCTTTTAGCGCGCGCGTCGCGTTGGTGAGACGCGTGCCGAACAGAAACACCTGCAAGCGTTCGCGCGATTGCAGCAGCGCATGGCAGAAGTACAGCACGGCGCGCGAATAGCTGCTCATCGAGCCGGAAATATCGAGCAGCAGCACGAGCGGCGGTTTGCGCGCGACCACCGCGCGATATTTCCACACCGTCCAGTCGCCGCCCGCGCGCACGGCATGCCGCGCGCTCGCGCGCAGATCCGCATGCGTGCCGCGCGACGCCGCCTTCAGCCGGCGCGTCGGCTCCATCGCGAGCGGCAGACGCTGCGCGCGAATCAGATGCCGCAGCGTGCGCCATTCGTCTGCGGTAAGCGTGTCGAAATCGCGATGACGCAGGCGCTCTTCGGCGCTGAACGTCACGTGCGCGTGCAGTTCATGCTGCTCTTTGTCGGCGGCTTGCGCGGTTTGCTTGCGCTGCTTCGCGTGATGCGCGGCGAGCGCATCGGCGAGCCGGTTGTTCCGTTTGGGCGGCGGGATGCCGCTCGTCACCTTCGGCAGCAGCAATGCGCGCAGCTTGCCTTCCCAATCGGGATCGCGCCAGAAAAGATCGAACGCGGCGTTGAAAAGGTCGCGCTCGTCGGGCGCGCGCAACAGCAACGCGGCGAGCGCCGCGCGTACATCGTCGCGTCTGTCGAGATCGATCCAGCGCAACGCTTCGAGCGCATCGACCGCCTGTGCGGGCGACATCGGCGGGCCTGCGCCGCGCAACAGCCGCACGAAGTGCACGACGTTGCGCGCGAGCGTCGCGGAACCGGGATCGCTGACGGGCATCATCGACGCTACTCCGCCGCCGCAAGACATTGGCGGATCTGTTCGGCGTCGAGTCGCGCGAGATCGTCCTGATACTTGAGCAGTACGCCGAGCGTGTCCTGCACCGATTGCGGATCGAGTTCGGTGACGGTGAGCGCGGCGAGTGCGCGGCACCAGTCGATCGTCTCCGCGATGCCAGGCGCCTTGAACAGATCCATGCCGCGCAGCCGATGCACGAAATCGACGGCGCGGCGTTGCAGCGCTGCGCCGGTTTCAGGCGCGCGCGCCGCGACGATCGCCAGTTCGCGCTCGCGCTCGGGATAACCGATCCACTGATACAGACAGCGGCGCTTCAACGCGTCGTGCACTTCGCGCGTGCGGTTCGACGTCATCACGACGAGCGGCGGATGCTCGGCGCGCACCGTGCCGTACTCGGGAATGGACACCTGGAAGTCCGATAGCAGTTCGAGCAGGAATGCCTCGAACGGCTCGTCGGCGCGGTCGATTTCGTCGATCAGCAGCACGCGCCGCGCGCCGGGATGATGCTCGTCTGGCATGAGCGCCTGCAGCAGAGGCCGCTTCAACAGAAACTCGCCGCGATACAGCGTGCTGCTGTCCGGCTTCTCGCCGGCCGCTTCGGCGAGCCGCAGCGCCATGATCTGCCGCGGATAGTCCCATTCGTACAGTGCGCTCGCCGTGTCGAGCCCTTCATAGCATTGCAGCCGCAGCATCGACGTGCCGAGCATGCCCGCCGCTGCCTTGGCCAGTTCCGTCTTGCCGACGCCCGGCTCGCCTTCGACGAACAGCGGCCGTTCCATGCGCAGCGCGAGAAAGAGCGCAGTCGCCAGTTCGCGGCTGGCGAAGTAGCCTTGCGCATTGAGCTGGGCGAGGGTGTCGTCGATTGAAGCGGGCTGCATGATTCTCCCTGGCACATCGGCTTGCATTGCTCGAACGCTGAGCAAGCCGGACAAACCCGACAAACGAAATGGCCCGGACGCGCCGGGCCTCGGGTGCTCAAACGCGTCGCACGCCGCGTCCGCTAGCCGTTTGCGGCTCGCACCGCACGCGCCGTCAGCACGGGTATCAGGTGAGCGCGATACTCGGCGCTCGCGTGCATGTCGGTGTTGAGGTCGTCCGGCGCGATCGTCACGCCGCGTGCGGCGGCTTCCGTGAAGTTCGCGGCGAGCGCGTTCTCCATGTCCGTCGCGCGAAACACCGACGACGCCGCGCCCGTGATCGCAACCCGCACGCCACCGGCCGTCTTCGCTACGAACACGCCCGTCAGCGCGAAGTGCGACGCGGGATTCCTGAACTTCTCGTACGCGGCTTTCTCCGGCACCGGAAACTCGACGGCGACGATCAGTTCGTCGGGCTGCAACGCGGTTTCATACATACCGACGAAGAAATCCGCCGCGGAAATGCGGCGCCGGTCCGTCACGACGGTTCCGTCGAGGCCCAGCACGGCGGCAGGATAGTCCGCGGCGGGATCGTTGTTCGCGATCGATCCGCCGATCGTGCCGAGCGAGCGCACCTGCCGGTCGCCGATATGACCCGCGAGGAACGCAAGCGCCGGCAATATGCGCTGCACGTCGGCGTGACTTGCGACGTCCGCATGACTGACGGCCGCGCCGACCGTCACTTTGGTCGGCTCGACGCGAATCTCCTTCAACTGCGGGATGCGCGTGACGTCGATCAGCTTCGACGGCTGCGCGAGACGCAGGCGCATCGTCGGCAGCAGGCTTTGTCCGCCTGCCAGGTACTTCGCCTCGCTGTCGGCGCTCAGGATGGACACGGCGCTTTTCGGGTCGGCAGCACGTTGATAGTCGAATGAATACATGTCGGCCTCCGCTCAAGGACGTGAGTTTTGTGCAGCGTGGATCGCGGACCACACGCGATGCGGCGTGGCAGGCATCTGCAGATCCTTGACGCCGAGCGGCGCGAGCGCGTCGATGATCGCGTTGATCACGGCGGGCGGCGAACCGATTGCGCCCGCTTCGCCGCAGCCCTTTACGCCGAGCGGATTGTGCGTGCACGGCGTGCCTTTCGCGGTTTCGACGGTGAACGACGGCAGATCGGACGCGTGCGGCATCGCGTAATCCATGTACGAGCCGGACAGCAGCTGGCCGGTCTCCTTGTCGTACACGCAGCGCTCCAGCATCGCCTGGCCGATGCCCTGGCCGAGACCGCCGTGCACTTGTCCTTCGACGATCATCGGATTGATCACGTTGCCGAAGTCGTCGACGGCCGTGAAGCGCTCGATGCGCGTCTCGCCCGTCTCGACGTCCACTTCGACTTCGCAGATATACGCACCCGCCGGATAGGTGAAATTGGTCGGATCGTAGAACGCGCTTTCGTCGAGGCCGGGCTCGAGCTTGTCGAGCGGATAGTTGTGCGGCACGTAGGCGGCGAGCGACACGTCGGCGAAGGTCTTCGTGCGGTCGGTGCCGGCGACGCGGAACGTGCCGTCCTTGAACTCGATGTCATCCGCCGATGCTTCGAGCAGATGCGCCGCGATCTTCTTCGCTTTCGATTCGATCTTGTCGAGCGCCTTCATGATCGCCGAGCCGCCGACTGCGATTGAACGCGAGCCATACGTGCCCATGCCGAACGGAATGCGCCCGGTGTCGCCGTGGACGATGTCGATGTTGTCGATCGGCACGCCGAGGCGGTCGGACACGACCTGCGCGAACGTCGTCTCGTGCCCCTGGCCGTGACTGTGCGAGCCGGTGAAGACGGTGACGGAGCCCGTCGGATGCACGCGTACTTCGCCCGCTTCGAACAGGCCCGCGCGCGCACCGAGCGCGCCCGCGATGTTCGACGGCGCGAGACCGCACGCTTCGATGTAGCACGAGTAGCCGAGTCCGCGCCGTTTGCCGTTTTTCTCCGATTCCTGTCGGCGAGCGGCGAAGCCTTTGACGTCCGCGAGTTCTATCGCACGGTCGAGACAGGGTTCGTAATCGCCTGTGTCGTATGTCAGGCCGACGGGCGTCGCATAGGGGAACGAGCGGATGAAGTTGCGGCGGCGGATTTCGGCGGGGTCCATGTTCATGTCGCGCGCCGCCGTTTCGACGAGGCGTTCGACCACATACGTCGCCTCGGGACGGCCTGCGCCGCGATACGCATCGACGGGCACCGTGTTTGTGAATACCGCTTTCACTTCGGCGTAGATCGCGGGCGTCGCGTACTGGCCCGCTAGCAGCGTCGCGTAGAGGATGGTCGGCACGCTGGAGGCGAAGGTCGACAGGTACGCGCCCATGTTGGCGATCGTGTGCACGCGCATGGCGAGGAACTTGCCGTCGGCGTCCATGGCCAGTTCGGCTTTCGTCACGTGATCGCGGCCGTGCGCGTCCGATAGAAACGCCTCCGAACGCTCTGCCGTCCACTTCACAGGGCGGCGGATTTTCTTCGACGCCCACGTCAGCGCGACGTCTTCCGCGTACAGGAAAATCTTCGAGCCGAAGCCGCCGCCGACGTCCGGCGCGACCACGCGCACTTTCGATTCCGGCAGCGCCAGCACGAACGCCGCCATCAACAGCCGTTCGACGTGCGGATTCTGATTGGCCACATAGACGGTGTAGCTGTCATCCTGCGGCGCGTAGCTGGCGTTGACGGCACGCGGCTCGATCGCGTTGGGGATGAGGCGGTTGTTGACGATATCGAGCGTCGTCACGTGATGCGCCTTGGCGAACGCGGCGTCCGTGGCGGCTTTGTCGCCGTGGCCCCATGTGTAGCAGGTGTTGTCGGGCACTTCGTCGTGGACGGCGGGTTGGCCCGCGTCGGCGGCGTGCACCGTGTCGATCACGGCTGGAAGTTCGGCGTAGTCGACTTCGATCAGTTCGGCGGCGTCTTTTGCGGCTTTCACCGAATCGGCGATCACGATCGCGACCTGGTCGCCGACGTGGCGTACTTTCGTATGCGCAATCACAGGGTGCGCCGGCTCGTGCATCGGTTTGCCGTCGATGCTGTGGATCAGCCAGCCGCACGGCAGCCCGCCGACATTTTCGGCGGCGAGATCGGCGCCGGTAAAAATCGCGACGACGCCGGGCGACTGCTTCGCGGCGGTGGTGTCGATACGTGTGATGCGCGCGTGCGCGTGGGGCGAGCGCAGGAATACGGCGTAGGTCTGACCGGGCAGGACGATGTCGTCGGTGTACTGGCCGTTGCCGGTGAGGAAGCGATAGTCTTCCTTGCGCCTGACGGGCGTACCCACCATGCGGTGCGAATCGGGTGCGTTCATGGCGGGCTCCTCAGACGTTCGCGGCGGCTTTCGAAGACGCGTCGGCCTGCATGCCGGCTGCGCCCTGAACGACGGCTTTGACGATGTTGTGGTAGCCCGTACAGCGGCACAGGTTGCCGTCGAGCTGCCGGCGCACTTCGTCTTCCGTGAGGTTCGGATTGGTTGTGACCAGCGCGGTCGCGCTCATGACCATGCCTGGCGTGCAGAAGCCGCACTGCAGGCCGTGGCACTCGCGGAAAGCGGCTTGCATCGGGTGCAGTTCGCCGTTTTTCGACAGCCCTTCGATCGTGGTGATTTCCTGGCCTTCTGCCTGCACGGCGAGCATGTTGCAGGATTTGATTGCGCGGCCGTTCAGATGAATCGTGCACGCGCCGCATTGCGCGGTATCACAGCCGACGTGCGTTCCTGTCAGCCGCAATTGTTCTCGTAGAAACTGGACAAGCAGGGTGTGCGGCTCGACGTTCGCGGTAACGGGTGAACCGTTCACCGTCAGACTGATGCTGATCGCCATGAACTGTCTCCTAGGGACGCTCTTTTATTGAGCCCCGGGTGGGGTGAGACCGGCTCGGGCCCGATGTTCACTTGCTACCGCTGGCCTGCTGGAGGGTCCGGTACGGTTGGGGTGCTGTTTTTGCTTTGTTTTTGTTGTTTGTGACGAAAAGTAAAACACAAAAAACGGGAGGCGGCTATGGGGAGGTGTGCCTCCGGCGGTTTTTGTTGGGGTTTGGTTTTGGGTTTTGGGTTTGGGGTTTGGGGTTTGGGGTTTGTCTGCGACGCTGGGTGGTTTGCCGGTGTTTGTGCGGGCATCCGCGAATTGTTAGCGCGCTTCACGCGTTGCCGTTCGGTGTTTTCAGCCTTTGAGCTGGCATCCGCGATGCGTTAGCGTGCTTCAAGCGTCGCCCCTGTGCGGGGCGGCACCTACTTTTCTTTGCCGCCGCAAAGAAAAGTAGGCAAAAGAAAGCGGCTCACACCGCCAATTCTTGACGTTTGCCCACGGGCCCCCAATGTCCCCATCCTTCACACGGCAGCGCGCTTGCATAGGTTCGTTGCAAACGCATCGTTTAAACGCCTCACCCGCTCCGATTACCCGTACCCGGTCAAGCGGCAGCGAATGGTATGTGCCGCCCAGGTGGCAAACTGTGTGTAGGCCGTGGTCCCTCGCACGCATCACTCCGGACCGATAGCGCACGCGTCCCAGCCGGTAAGAGCGCCACCCTATACGATGCGACAACCTACACACAGTTTGCCACCTGGGCGGCGGTGGATTGTGTGGTACGGCGTGCTGCGACGCGGGGTATAGGAAGCGGGTGAGGCGTACAGAGAGAGCGTTGGCAACGCACGTGGGTCACGTGGTTGCCGTGCGAAGTGTGGGGCCGTTGGGGGCCCGTGGGCAAACGTCAAGCACTGGCGGTGTGAGCCGCTTTCTTTTGCCTACTTTTCTTTGCGGCGGCAAAGAAAAGTAGGTGCCGCCCCGCACAGGGGCGACGCGTGAAGCGAGCTAACAATTCGCGGATGCCATCGCAAAGCCCCAAAAAAACCAACCAGCTTGCGCAGCAAAAAGACACCGCCCGCTGAGTCCAGCGCCAAGTCCAAAACACCAGAAACAAACCCCTGCCGCGCCGCGAAAAAAACCGCTACCGCCCGCCGCGCGCGAGTTTGGAATGCCTCCGCGAGTACCCAAAATAGACGACCATCCCGACCAACAGCCAGATCACAAACGCAATCCACGTAATCTTGCTGAGATTGACCATCAGAAACAGACAAGAAGCAACGGCAAGCACAGGCACAACGGGCACGCCAGGGCACCGAAAAGCCCTCGGCAAATCAGGATGCGTGCGCCGCAGCACGAGCACCGCGATGGACACCATCGAAAAAGCCGCCAGCGTGCCGATATTGATCAGCTCAGCAAGCACATTAAGCGGCACGAGCGCGCCAATCAGCCCAAACACGATCCCAACGAGCCAGGTCGTCGTAAAAGGAGTAGCAAACCGCGGATGCACCTTGGAAAGCGCCGCAGGCAACAACCCATCGCGCGACATCGCGAACATCACACGAGTCTGGCCGTAGGCCATCACAAGAATCACGGTCAACATGCCAAGCACTGCACCGAGATCGATAAAACCGGCAACCCAGTTCTGCCCCGCAACCTGCAACGCATACGAGACGGGATGCGAAATACTCGCGAACTGCGCCGACGGCACGATCCCCGTCACGACGGCGGCCACCGCGACATACAGCACCGCGCAAACACCGAGCGACGCAATGATCCCGATCGGCAGGTCGCGCTTCGGGTCCTTCACTTCCTCGGCCGCCGACGACACCGAATCGAACCCGATAAACGCAAAGAACATCACGGCCGCCGCGCCGAACACACCGCCGATGCCGTTCGGCATGAACGGATGCCAGTTCTCCGGCTTCACATGAAACACGCCGACGACGATCACCAGCAACACCACGGTCACCTTGATCGCAACCATCAGATTGTTCACGCGCGTCGATTCGCGCACGCCGACAGACAGCAGCGTCGTGATCGCCATCATCACGAGAAACGCGGGTAAGTTGAACAGTGTCTCGTGGCCCGGAAGCGCGCCGGGTGCAGCCGTCAGCGCGACAGGCAGCGCAACGCCGAAGCCCGACAGCAACGATTGCAGATACCCCGACCAGCCAACCGACACCGCCGAAGTCGCAAGCCCATACTCCAGCATCAGATCCCAGCCGATAATCCACGCAGCCAGCTCGCCGAGCGTCGCGTACGAATACGTGTAGATCGAGCCGGCGACGGGAATGGTGGAGGCGAATTCCGCATATGCGAGCGCCGCGAAGCCGCACGCAACGGCGGCGATCAGGAACGACAGCATCAGCGCCGGGCCGGCCTGCACCGCGCCCGTGCCCGTCAGCACGAAAATCCCGGTGCCGATAATGGCGCCGACGCCGAGAAAGGTGAGATCGAGCGCGCCGAGCGCTTTCTTCAGGCCGGCAGCCTGCGCGCCGGCGATCATGTGCTCGACGCTCTTTTTGCGAAAGAGGGACATTTGGCGGGGTCTCCTGTGAAGCACGCGTGTGGCGCGCCCAATGTCGGGGAAAACCCGCAATTTTAGCGGAAGTGGGCGGGGCCGCCCCTCGTGGTGCACAACAGTTGTGCGCAGCGCGCCCGGCGCGCCTGTCAGCCCGCCATCGCCGGATTCAGGTCGACGAGGCGGTTGCTCATCACGTAGAAGGTCAGCTCGGCGTTGTTGCGCAGCTTCATTTTCTCCAGCAGCCGCGTGCGGTAGACACTCACCGTCTTCACCGACAGCGACAGCGCGTTCGCGATATCCGTCAGCCGCTTGCCCGACGCGAGCATGCACAGCGTCTGGTATTCGCGGTCGGAGAGCTTTTCGTGCGGCAACTGCTCGCCGTCGAACGAGACGTAATCGGCGAGCGCTTCCGCCATCGCCGGGCTCACGTACTTGCGGCCCGCCGCGACCTGCTGGATCGCGGCGATCATCTGCGTGGCGTCGACGGTCTTCGACAGATAGCCGGCCGCGCCTGCCTTCAGCGCGCGCACCGCATACTGGTCCTCGCGGTACATCGAAAACATCAGCACGGGAACGCGCGGCAGCTTGCGCTTCAGACGCTTGAGCACCTCGACGCCGTTCATGTCCGGCAGCGAAATGTCGAGCAGGATCACGTCGTACACGTGCTTCGATGCTTCCATGAGCACCTCGGTGCCCGTCTGCGCCTCGGCGACGTCGTCGGCGACGCCGCGGTCGATCAGTAGCTGCCGCACGCCCTGTCGAACGATGGCGTGGTCCTCGGCAATCAGAATGCGCAGGCTCATAACGGGAAGTCAGTGTTCACAAACAGCAGGTTACAAGCGGGCCACGAGCGGTTCACAGACGGATGGCGGTGCGTCGCGCGCGCGGCGCATTGCCCAGCAAGGCTTTCCACTCGAAGCGCGCGTGCACGGTCGTGCCGCGCGCCTGACCGGCGGACGCGGCGACGCGCAATTCGCCGTCGAACGCGTTGCAGCGCGCGCGCATGCCCGCCAGCCCGAACTGGCGCTCGTCCTGTCCGGCGTGCGCGGGAATGCCGACGCCGTCGTCGCTGACGACGATGCTCAGATGCTGCGCGGTGGTTTCGATGCGCATGTCGGCCCCCGACGCGCGCGCGTGCTTGGCGACGTTGTTCAGCGCTTCCTGGGCGACGCGGAACACAGCCAGCGATGCATCGGCGGACAGGCGCGTCAGGCGGGCGTCGGCGGCGCACACGAAGCTCATGCGCAGGCCGGTGCGTGTGGCGAAGCTGTTGGTCCAGTGCGACAGCGCGCTGACGATGCCCTTGTCGAGCGTCGGCGAGTGCAGGTCGCCGACGGCCTGTTGCGCCGCTTCGGTAACGGCGTCGAGCGAACGCTGCGCTGTGGCGAGGGCGGCGGTGCATTGGGGCGGGGCATCGGCGGGCAGCCAGGTTTCGACGCCCGCGAGCGCGAAGCGCGCGGCCGTCAGTTCGGCGCCGAGGCTGTCATGCAGTTCCTGCGCGACATGGCGGCGCGTGGTTTCCTGCGTGCGCATCAGTTCGGACGCCAGCTCGCGCACGCGCGCCTGCAAACGCGCGAGTTCGTCGCTGGATGCTGTACGCGCCGTGGCGTCGGCAGTGGCGTCCGGGTTGGCGTGGTTTGAGATCGCGGCTTTGCTGGAGCGGCGGCGGGCAGACGCACTGGATGCGCGCGTGGCATCGCTTGCGCGACCAGCCGCGCCGTGCACATGCATCGGCACTACGATCGACGAATCCATGGCGCTGCTCACGAAACGACTCGGCCGGCGCCACAGCGACGCATCGGCAGCATGTAGACGGAAGAACGCATGCGAACCCTGACCCCCAGATATGTCCGTCACAGGAACTATCTCGACGGAAAAACGCTACGTCGGGACGTAACGAAATTTACATTCTGTAACAAATAGAAGACAGTATTGTTAATAGTCTGTCAAATGCTGCTGCGCTGGGATCATATCTTAAAAAAAGAAAAAATGCCCGTCCATCTTGGCTTGCAGCGCAAAATTCACGCAATAGTCGAGGTGGCCGCCACAGCTTATGTCGGACAAATTCCTACATGCAAGGTTATTCAATAGCCATTGAATTTGTAACGCGATATCCGGCTGGACATGGGCGCGTCCAGGCTCGATCCGCCAACCGCTCCGCGCAGTCTGACGCGCCAAAAGAAAAAACCGGAGCGCGAAGGCTCCGGTTTCGGGTGTTGCGGCGTGCGCGCGCGTCGTCGACGCGGCGCCAGCGCGTGTGTGGCGCAGTCTTAGCCGACGAACGCTTTCTCGACGACGTAGTGGCCGGGATTATTGTTGCTGCCTTCCTGGAAGCCCAGGCTGTCGAGCAGTTCACGCGTGTCGCGCAGCATGTGCGGGCTGCCGCAGAGCATCACGCGGTCGTTTTCGAGCGAGAAGTGCGGTAGGTCGAGATCTTCGAAGAGCTTCTTCGTTTCGATGAGATCGGTGATGCGGCCGCGGTTCGCGAAGTGCTCGCGCGTGACGGTCGGGTAATACACCAGCTTTTCCTGGATCAGCTCGCCGATGTGCTCGTGCGCCGGGAGGTGGTCCGTGATGTATTCCTTGTAGGCCAGTTCGTCGACGAAACGGCAGGTGTGCGTCAGCACGACGCGCTCGTAGCGGTCATAGACGTCCGGGTCCTTGATGATCGACATGAAGGGTGCGAGGCCCGTGCCGGTGGACAGCAGCCACAGCGTCTTGCCGGGCAGCAGGTTGTCGGCCATCAGCGTGCCCGTCGGCTTCTTGCCGATCAGGACCTGGTCGCCGACCTTCAGATGCTGGAGGCGCGACGTCAGCGGGCCGTCCTGCACCTTGATGCTCAGGAATTCGAGGTTCTCTTCGTAGTTGGCGCTAGCCATGCTGTATGCACGGATCAGCGGCTTGCCGTCGACTTCGAGGCCGACCATCGTGAACTGGCCATTTTCGAAGCGGAACGACGCGTCGCGCGTGCAGGTGAAGCTGAAAAGCGTATCGGTCCAGTGGTGGACGCTCAGGACGGTTTGTGGATTCAGGTTGCTCATGGCTTCTTCGATGGTGCGAAATCAAGGTCGGCCACATAAAAGCGGGGCCGGCACGGCAAAGGCAATGCACCGTCCCGAACCGGAAGCGACCCGGGAATGATGCGCAATCCGCTATTTTACCGCGTTCCGCGCCGGGCATTGCCGCAGCGGGTCGAGCGGTGAATGTGGTCTGTCAAGCTGGTTATCAAGCGCCGGCGCGGCTGTCGTCCGGTTTTGCCGGAACGGCTAACTGCGGCGCGGCATGGGTGTACTGCTGGGGTGTGCGGCGCTGGGTCTGTGCCCGGATGACCCTACGAAAACCCACGCGGGTCTTGCCCTACGGGTCTAGCCCATCTGCGACGGGCGTTTGGGCCGTTGCCGCTTGACCGGCTTTCGCCCGTCGATCATCGGGTGATGGCAGCCGTCAACGAAAACAGGCGCTGGTAGGCGCTATTTCGGGATAATACCGGAAACTTTTCGCGCGCTGCAGCATTGACCCTTCTCGCGAAGCTGGAAAACTTGGCGAGAGGCCGCCCGCGCTCAGCTTTCGGCGGCGAGTTTTGCGCCGAGGCCGACGAGCAGTGCGCCGCACACGCCGTCGATTGGCCGGCGCAGGCGTCGGTAGCCGCGTTGCGTGCGCTCCGTCGCGAACATCAGTGCGACGCTGCCGTACCAGCCTACCGACATCATTCCGATCATCGCGAGCGCGACGCCGTAGAACCACAGCGGCGGGTGCGCTGGGAAGAGCGTCGCGAAGATGCTGGTCCAGAACGCGCAGGATTTCGGATTTGTCAGACACGTGAGCATGCCCGTGCGCCATGCGCGGAAATGGGCGCCGCGGTCGTTGGCGGGCTGCGTTTCGACGTTCACGACGATGGTTTCGCCGCGTTTCGTGCTTGCCCATACGAGCTTGATGCCGAACCACACCAGGTAGATCGCGCCCGCGATGCGAATGCCGTTGTACAGCCAGTCGATGCGTTGCAGCACGGTCGCGAAGCCTAGCATTGCGAGCGAGGCCCAGACGGTCGAGCCTGTGCCGACGCCCAGCGCGGATGCCGCGCCCAGCCCGCGCCTTCCCGCCAGCGACAGTTGCGTGATCATGAAGAAGTTGGGACCGGGACTGATCAGCGCGATCAGGTAGACGAGGGCGATTTGCAGCAGGATCGGCAGGTAGTGATGCATGGCGACGGTTTGCCGCGCTGGGCGGCGGGGCGTTTGAGGGAAGAGGGCGAAAGAAACCGCGATGTTACTCTGGGGCGGGGTTGGTTTGACCGTCGGTCAGGCGCAGCTGTGCGATACGGTTTGCGTCGTCCTGCGGGGGGCTTTGCATTGGCATACGCGTGATGACTCTGCGCTGGTGTCCTTGGGTTGCCTTTGCTTTCGCTGACATCCGCGATTTGTTAGCGTGCTTCGCGTGTCGCAGTTTGGTGTTTTGGGCTTTGCGCTGGCATCCGCGTTACGTTAGCGTGCTTCACGCGTCGCCCCTGTGCGGG
>NZ_JAGUUD010000108.1:0-27645 GCF_020177535.1 Paraburkholderia sp. XV
GGTGCCGCCCCGCACAGGGGCGACGCCTGAAGCACGCTAACGTAACGCGGATGCCCGCGCAAAGGCCAATATACCGAACGGCGCCGACGCGTGAAGGACGCCAGCGCAAAGCTCCAACCACCGAACAAAGAAGCATGAAGCACAAAAGCAAAGTCACAGATGCAATCAAAAAAAGCCCCCCCATCGCAGACAAAAAAAAGCGCCACCCCCGTCATACGGAAGCAGCGCCTGCACTTTCAAAAAACACCGCGTATAGCGGCCTTCAATCCCACACCATACAAATGAAAAAAACGCTCACCGCCGAGCGATCGGCCGAGCCTCCCTCGACGTTTCCCCAACGAACAACTGCCTCGGACGCCCGATCTTTTGTTCCGGATCAGCGATCATCTCATTCCACTGCGCGATCCACCCCACAGTCCGCGCAAGCGAGAAAATACAAGTGAACATCGCAGTCGGAATACCCAGCGCACGCTGCACGATCCCCGAGTAAAAATCGACGTTCGGATACAGCTTCCGCGATACGAAGTATTCGTCTTCCAGCGCGATCTTTTCCAGCGCCATCGCAAGCTTGAACAGCGGGTCGTCGTGCAGCCCAAGTTCGTTCAGCACTTCATGGCAAGTCTCGCGCATCAGCTTCGCGCGCGGATCGTAATTCTTGTACACACGGTGACCGAAACCCATCAGCTTCACACCCGAGTTCTTGTCCTTCACCTGCTCGATGAACTTCGGAATGTTGTCGACGGAACCGATCTCTTCCAGCATGTTCAGCGCCGCTTCGTTCGCGCCGCCGTGCGCCGGGCCCCACAGACACGCGATCCCCGCCGCGATGCACGCAAACGGATTCGCACCCGACGAGCCCGCCAGACGAACCGTGGACGTCGACGCATTCTGCTCATGGTCCGCATGCAGAATCAGGATACGGTCCAGCGCGCGCACCAACACTTCGTTGACCTTGTACTCCTCGGCCGGGGTCGAGAACATCATGTGCATGAAATTCGCGCTGTACGACAGATCGTTGCGCGGATACACGAACGGCTGGCCGATCGAATACTTGTACGCCATCGCGACCAGCGTCGGCAGTTTGGCGATCATGCGGATCGCGGACACGTCGCGATGCGTCGGGTCGGAAATATCGAGCGAGTCGTGATAGAACGCCGACAGCGCGCCGACCGCGGCAACGAGGATCGCCATCGGGTGCGCGTCGCGGCGGAAGCCACGGAAGAAGAAGTGCATCTGCTCATGCACCATCGTGTGCTTCGTCACGGTGTCTTCGAATTCCGCCTTCTGCTCCAGAGTAGGCAGTTCGCCTTTCAGCAGCAGATAGCATGTTTCGAGAAAGTCCGCATTCTGTGCGAGGTTATCGATCGGATAGCCGCGATACAGCAACTCGCCCTTGTCGCCGTCGATATACGTGATAGCCGAATTGCACGACGCCGTCGACATGAAGCCCGGATCGTAAGTGAATTTGCCCGTTTGCCCGTACAGCTTGCGAATGTCGATGACATCAGGACCCAACGATCCTTTATAAACGGGCAGTTCGATCTTCTCGTCGCTATCGGAGAACGACAGCGTGGCTTTAGTCGTTGATACGTTCATCAGGGATTCCTTTCGACATTGCATTGCTCTGAACATGCGAGGCCGGATGCGCCGCGCCTCACAACGCACCCGGACAACAATCGTGCGCGCCGGCTAGTACGCGTTTTGCCGCACCGGCAGCCACCAGCATTCTAAGACGCGCACGGCGTTTGATTGCATCGCTCGCGCGCAACAATCCATCTCGCACCAAGCAATACTCGACCAGCCGGCAAGGCTTCGCATCGACAGACAAATGAAAGTAAGCGCACCCGCAGCAACAATGTTTTGCTTTACGCAAGACGCCAAACGCGATCGCGTCTGAGATACTGAACCCGTGTTTAGCTTCCCCTGCAAACACATTGCTGTCTTGGACCCGCCACTGAAACGGCGGGTCTTTTTTAAAGTCAGACACAGGAATAACCACAATGAACATGAACCTCGACACGCTCTTTCCCGCGACCGAAGAAGCCGAAGACATCGCTGTCACGGCGCTGAACCACCAGGACATCGTACTGGCGATGTCGGCCGCACTCGCCTCGGAAAAGGTCGCCGTGCTGCACATGCTGTATCCGCGCACCGACGCGCGCACGCATCGCAGCCTCGACGAACTGGTCGACCGTCTGCATGGACATGGCCTGCATCAGGTCGCGCGGCTCGTCTCGCAGGAAGCGCACTATCTCGTGTTCAAGGAACCCGCCAAGGCGTGGAAGGCATTCAACGAAATCCGCCACGACTCGCTCGCAATCGGCGTGCATCTGTACTATTGCGGCCTCATCGGCGAAGGCGCCGAGCGCGCGCTCGACATCGACGCGCACGCTAAAGACTGATGCTTTAAAAGAAGCTCAACGCGTACCTTGAATGAACGCGTCGACGAAACGGTTGAAGGCGGCAGGATGCGCGAGGTTCATCCCATGCGATGCGCCCATCACCGTTTCGCGCCGCGCGTCCGGCAGCCATAACGCGAGCGTTTCGGCCGCGCGCCGGAACATCAGCGGACTCTTCTCGCCGTCGATCAGCAGCACGGGACACTTCACGTCATTTGCGCTCTCAGGCGTATAGGCAGGCAGCGGATCGCGAAACTGGCGCGCGAGCGTATGCGCGTTGTCGGTCGCCATGCGCCGGAAGGCCGGCGTGCTCTTCGCCCAGAAACCCGGGCGGCTCACGGAATCGACGAACAGCTGAAGGCCGGCGTCGACCTGCCCTTCTTCGATCAGTTGCGCGGCACGCGCGCGTAGCGCATTGACCGTCTCCGGCAGGCTCGCCGGCGCGCGTCCCGCAATCTGCAATGGCCCGCCGGGATCGGCGAGCGTCAGCGTCTTCACGTGCTGGCCATGATGCCGCGCGAAGTGATACGCGACACAGCCGCCGCGCGAATGACCCACGACATGCGCAGGACCCGCGCCGAAGCGCTCGATGAACTGCGCGACCTCATCGGCATGATTGCGCCAGCTGAACGGGATCGCGGCGGGCGTTTCGACAGCGGGCCAATAATGCGTGAGGCTCACGGCCACGCATCGATAACGCTTCGACAGACCCGCGAGTTGCGGCTCCCAATAGCGGTAGTCGCACAGCGAGCCGTGCACGAACAGCAGTAGTTCGCCCTCGCCCTGTTCGACGTACGGCATGCGCAAGCCGTTGGGCAATTCGATGGAAAGCGTGGATGAAGCGGAAGTCTGATTCACTGAGAGAGGCAAATGAAAAGGCGCGCATTATCCATGATTTGCGCGCCGCAAAAGCCTCATTTTCACATGACGCCGGCACTCACGCGCGCGACGGAAAGCACGCTGTAAGCAATGTCAAACGATTGCGTCAGTCGTACGCGGCGGAATCGAGCAGCCCTGCGCTCGCCGCCGCACCGGCGCCACGCACGGCGCACGTGAGCGGTTCGTCGGCGACGCGCACCTCGAGGCCCAGCTCATTGCTGAAATAGCGCGCGAGATTGCCGAGCAGCGCGCCGCCGCCCGTCAGCACGATGCCTGCGTCCGCGATATCGGTGACGAGTTCGGGCGGCGCGTTTTCCAGCGCGGCCTTGACGGCCACCAGCACCTGGCGCAGCGGCGCGGCGATCGCGTCGACCACGTCCTGCGTCGACAGCTCGACCGTGCGGGGCAGGCCGTCGTCGACGCCGCGCCCCGTCGCGCGCATCGTGTCCGGCGGCACGACGGCAAGCGCCGAGCCGATGGTCTTCTTCACATGCTCGGCGGTCTGCTCGCCGAGCAGCACGCCGAAGTTGTTGCGCACATGCTTGATGATGGCGGCATCCAGCTGATCGCCGCCGACACGGATCGAGCCGCTGTACGCCGTGCCGCCCAACGCGATCACGCCGATTTCCGTGGTGCCGCCGCCGATATCGACCACCATCGAGCCCGTCGCCGACGACACCGGCAAGCCCGCGCCGACGGCCGACGCGAGCGATTCATCGATCAGGTTCACCTTCCACGCCCCTGCGGCAGCCGCCGCCTCGCGGATCGCGCGGCGTTCCACCTGGGTCGCGCTGGCCGGCACGCAGATCGTGAACGCCGCGCGACGCCCGAAGAGCGGACGCGGGCGCGCCATATCGACGAACTGCCGGATCATGTGCTCGGCGGCGGAGAAATTGGCGATCACGCCGTGGCGCATCGGCCGCACCGCTTCGAGGTTGACGGGCACGCGGCCGAGCATCTGCTTGGCCTCGCTGCCCACCAGCGCGACGCGCCTGCGTCCCGCCGACTCCTGCTTGTCGAAGCACACCACGGACGGCTCGTTGAGCACGATGCCGCCGTCGTCGGTATAGATCAGCGTATTGGCAGTGCCGAGATCGACCGCCACGGACGAGCGGAAAAGGCGCCCAAAAAGCGATAACTGCGCATTCGATCTGGCCATGTTCAGGCTCTTTTGAAAGAAGTGAGCTGCGTTGCAAGCAGCGAAAACGTCAAACGTACGGCGCAACGATGCTGCGCGTGCGTTCCTCGGAAACTTTTTCCGGCTCTTGATCGCATATCGGCAGATGCCAGGCGAACTTTAGGAGAATGATTTCGAAAACGTCTTACGGCCGCTTACATGCGGTCGCAAGACGTATCGCGCTGAGGAGGGGAATGCGAAGGAATCAGCTGCGAGCAAGCGGCGCAAGCGCGCGCACGAGGGCTTCGCGGCCCAGCGCCACGCCTTCGCCGGAAATCGTGTGGCCGACGCCCGGCAGTGCGAACGCCTCGACGTCGAAGCCCGCGTCGTGCAGCGCAATGGCGGCACGTTCGGTTTCGTCGACGGGGATCACCGCATCGTCTTCACCGTGAATCAGCGTCACGGGCGTGGCGCTCTTCGCGGTGACGGGCGACGCGAGCCGCCCGGAAAACGCGACCACCACGGCCGCGCCTTGCGGATTCGTCGCCACGTGATGCAGCGACATCATTGAACCTTGCGAAAAGCCCACTAGCGCGAGCTGGCCGTAGCCGAGGCCCTGATGTGCAAGCTCGGCGTCGAGCATCTTGTGCAGCGCGGGCCACGCAGCCGCGACGCGCCCCGGACGGTTCTGCTCGTCGACATCGCGCAGGCTGAACCACTGACGCCCGCCGAAGCCGCCGTCGAACGGCTCGCTACCGTCGAGCGACGTGAAGGCCGTTTGCGGCAGCGCTTCGCGCCAGATATCCGCGAGCGGCACGAGGTCCTGAGCATTGCTGCCGACGCCATGCAGCAGCACGACCAGCGAAGTCGCAGGTCCCGCGGCGGGTGCGAGCCGCCAGCCGTTGTCGAATTGTTCCCAGGCCATCGCCTTCATCCTTTCACTTTCATATTGCGCGGCGCGCACCGCGGGCCTTGCGCCGCTGCCCGATCAGGCATCGCCCGCGAAGGCGGGAGCATACGACGCGCCCCGTATTTTTGCGTGCTTTTCAGGCAAAACGTCTGCGGCGCCCAACACCTGACATCGGCGCACGGCTCGGCACTGGACAACGCATTCCTGATTCGCTCTGCGCCGCGCGCCTGGGCACCTGGCCGATGCCGTTCGGCGCTTGCGACTATCATCGCGATGATGCGCCGCGCGAGCCTGCCCGGCAACCGATGCCGCGCGACACCTTTTCACCGACGGAGACCCGCTTGAGCGAACCGAAACAACCTGACCCGCCGTCCGCCCCGCCGTCCGCCCCTTCGAAGCCGGCCGGGCCGCCAGGCCCGCCCGCGCCGCCGCCGCTGCAGGGCGGTCAGCTGGCGCTCGCGACCTTCGCCGTCGCGCTGGCCACGTTCATGAACGTGCTGGACACCTCGATCGCCAACGTTGCAATTCCAACCATTTCGGGCAACCTCGGCGTATCCGTCGATGAAGGCACGTGGGTCATCACCGTGTTCGCCGCATCGAATGCCGTATCGATTCCGCTGACGGGCTGGTTCACGCAGCGCTTCGGGCAGATCAAGCTGTTCGTGGGCGCGATTCTCGGCTTCGTGATTGCATCGTGGCTGTGCGGCGTCGCGCCGTCGCTGCCCATTCTGCTGTTCGCGCGCGTGTTGCAGGGCGTGGTCGCGGGCCCGCTGATTCCGCTGTCGCAAGCCATTCTGCTCAGCTCGTGGCCGAAGGCGAAATCGTCGACGGCGCTAGCGCTATGGGCAATGACGGCGACCGTCGGCCCGATCGCGGGCCCGGCGCTGGGCGGTTGGATCACGGATAGTTACTCGTGGTCATGGATCTTCTACATCAACATTCCCGTCGGCATTTTCGCGGCGGGCGTCACGTGGATGATCTACCGCTCGCGCGAAACGCCGACCCGCAAGCTGCCCATCGACGTCGTCGGCCTCGGCCTGCTGATCACGTGGGTGGCGTCGCTGCAGATCATGCTCGACAAGGGCAAGGACCTCGACTGGTTCGGCTCGCCCGTGATCGTCGCGCTTGCGGTCACGGCCGTGATCAGCTTCGCGTTCTTCCTGATCTGGGAACTGACGGAACCGAACCCGATCGTCGATCTGCGGCTCTTCACGCAGCGCAATTTCCTTGGCGGGACGATCGCCATTTCGGTCGCCTACGGCGTGTTCTTCGGCAACCTCGTGCTATTGCCGCAATGGATGCAGGAGTACCTGAACTACCGTTCCGTCGACGCCGGCCTCGTCACCGCGCCGCTCGGCATCTTCGCCGTGATACTCGCGCCCGTGATGGGCCGCGTGCTGCCGCGCTCGGACGCGCGCATCATCGCGACGCTCGCATTCGTCGGCTTTGCGATCGTGTTCTTCATGCGCTCGAACTACGTGGTCGAGATCGACACATGGCATCTGGTGCTGCCCACCTTGCTGCAAGGCATCCCGATGGCAATGTTCTTCGTGCCGCTTACGGCCATCATTCTGTCCGGGCAACCCGGCCCAAAGGTGCCGGCCGCGGCGGGCCTGTCGAACTTCGTGCGCGTGTTTTGCGGCGCGGTGGGCACGTCGATCGCCGGCACCGCGTGGAATAACCGCACGATCCTTCATCACGAGCGCCTGACCGAGCAGGCCAACGCCAACAATCCTGTCTTCGCGCAGCAGATCGACAACACGCAGTCGCTGCTGCATGTGAGTCCGTCGACTTCGAATGCGCTGTTCGATTTCACGGTGAACACGCAGGCCGCGATGATGGGGCTCAACGATATTTTCTACGCGTCGGCGATCATCTTCGTGCTGATCATTCCGCTCATCTGGATCACGCGGCCCGCGCGCGGCGGCGGTGGCGCGGATGCGTCGGGCGCGCATTGATGCCGACGCCCGCGCGTGAGCCCTAGCGGAAGAAACGCGCGGGCGTCTCGCCCAGCGCGTCCTTGAACACTGCGATAAACGACGACACATCGCTATAGCCGACCTCGAGCGCCACCTGTGTGACGCTCGCGCCGGTGCCAAGCCGCATCAACGCAGTCAACAGCCTAAGTTGCTGCCGCCACTGGCCGAAGGTCAGGCCCGTTTCCTTCGAGAAGAGCCGCGCCGCCGTGCGTGCGGTGATCGACGCCTGCCCGGCGAAATCGTCGAGCACGCCGGGGCGCGCCGGATCGGCAGCGAGCGCGTCGGCAATATGGCGCGCGCGCAGATCGCGCGGATATACCAGCGACAGCGCCGCTTCCGTCAGCCTCGGCAGGCGGTCGGCGATCACTGCCAGCAGGCGCAGCTGCTCGGCGTCGGCGGGCGCGGCCGCATCGAATCCGGACGCCGCCCCGAGCAACTCGTCCATCAGGCCGCTCACGGCCACCACGCAACAGCGCGCGGGCGCGGGCAGCGCGTTCTCGTCGGCATACAGGATGCGCAACACGACGGGCGTCGCCGACGACATCCTGTGCAACACGCCCGGCAATATCCAGACAGCGTGATGCGACGGCGCGACCCACAGCCCGCCCTCCGTATGCACGGCCAGCACGCCTTCCGCGACCTGCACGAACTGCGCGCGGCGCAGGCTCCGCCACGGTTGGTCGAGCGCGTCGTGGCGCACGCCCAGCACGAAAGCAGAACGGGCAAAAGAATCGGGATCAGGGGGCCCAGCACTCATTGAACGTGTCCGTTTAGCCCTGTTGGGGAGCGAAACCCATCAAGACTAGCATGCAGCGCGCTTGCATGCTTTATCGCGGTGCAGCAGCGCGGCCGGTCCAATGAATATGGGAAAACATCAAAGTCTGCTGGCAATCTTGACCGGAAGGGCGATGGCACCGTTGGAGTTTCACGCGGCAGACGTGGTCAAAGTTTGCGGCAGCAAATGGGCCACATAAAATCATGTTGCATCGCGCCAGTGCGGAGTTGCGAAAGTTAGCAGCCCCGCAGCAGGAACTGGCTAGAGCAGATCCAAAATCCTCTCAGGGCTAATAAACTCATATCGGTAGGCAGTATCCGTGCGCCGGATAAAGCCGGCGCACGGATAAGGGAAGTGCGCTGGCAGGATTAGCGTATCGGAGTCGGCGTGCGTTTCGAAAGGTCGCTTTTTGATGATCCGCTTTTCGTTCGCACGCCTGACGGTATGTTGCCTACGGCCACTGCGGAAAGATTGGCTGTGCCGGTCAGCAACGCCATTGCGTCGATCCGCGAAGCATTGCGGCAAAGCGAAGAGTTCGATCCGGCGACGAGTACGCGCGAGTTTCGTTTGGCGATGTCTGACATCGGGCAACACGTTTTTCTGCCACGCATTTGCGAGAAACTTGAGCGCGTTGCTCCGGAAGTGCGTCTATCAGCCGAGCAGGTGCCGCTGCGAGAAGTTGAGGAGAAGTTGAGGCTCGGGCAAATCGATCTCGCTATAGGCAATCTTCCGTCGCTCATGCCGGTCACAAACCACGCGCTACTGTTTCGCGATGAGTTTGTGTGCATGACGCGAAAGCGCTCCGGGCTACCGGTCAGGAAGTTGTCACGGCAAAAATTCCTGGAATTCCTGCATGTGAGCGTGACAACCAGCGATAGCAGCCACCTTGCGATTGACGACATCCTGCGCACGCAGGGTTTGCACAGGCGTATTGCACTGCGAGTGCCCCATTTCACGGTTGTTCCGCAGATCCTGCAGCGCACGAACTGGATGGTGACACTGCATAAAGGCGCGGCACTTATGTTCAACGAAACGGGCCAGTTTTCAATCTATCCGATGCCGGCGGATATTCCTGACATTGAATCCACCGTCCATTGGCACCGTAACTTCGACAATGACGAAGGAATCCGTTGGTTCCGCCAACTTGTCATCGAGACGTTGCATCGCGACTGACACGCATCGAAAAAAACGGCCGCCCGGTCTTGCTCCTGGGCCAATCCTTGACTGATCGGCTTCATGGGCTGATGTCCGCGGCTCAGTTGCCCTCAGGCAACGAGGGGCTTTTCTGGGTTTTTCAGACCTACTTGGGCATCGACTGGTCCACTGCGGCATCCCAGATCCCCATCGCGTCAGTCACAGCCTTCTCGATAACGGCATACTTGATGCGATCGCGGGCGAGCACAGACAGTCCCTGGAAGAAAGAGTCGAGCGCGATGGACAGCGATGTCGGATCCGTGCTGCTGCGCAGTTCTCCGCTCTTGATGCCCCGCGCTACGCAGGTGCGAAAGCCGGCGCGGGTGCGACTACGCACCTCACGAAGCAACTGGGTGACGGCTTCACTGCCGATGGAACTGGCCTCGACAACGCCCAGCGCAACCATACAGCCTTTCGGATGGCCGCTCTCAGTCTGCATCCTTGCCGACCGGAGCAGCGCAAGGAACACGCCCTCCCGTGGCGGAAGCGACGTGTCATGGAGACTACGCGTCACCTTGCCATAAAGCTCCATGTATCGTGCCAGCGCCTCCTTGTACAGCGCCTCCTTGGACTCGAAAGCCGCATAAAAGCTGGGCGCGGAGATGCCGCCGCCGATCGCCGCCTTCAGTTGCGACAAAGACGTCGATTCATAGCCATGTTCCCAGAACAGATGCATTGCCGAAATGATCGCCGCATCGCGGTCGAACGTGCGTGGCCGACCCCGCTGAACCATGAAAAATCTCCGTCGGTAAAGATATATATACTAGTCGATACACAATCTTTGAGCAAGTCGCAACTTGCAAACATCCCGCGCATGGCAGCGGGTCGTTCAAAAGGACGGTTGACATGGCCTTACACGCCCCCTTATATTTGTACTACTCGGTATGTAAATTGAGAGCAGCGCGGGGCCACTACATAAGCCCCGCATTTTTTTAGCCATTTATGTACCACTCGGTACGGAATACACCCATGTCCAAAGAACTCGAAGTACGCCTTGACGCAATCGAAAGCCGCTTCGCCATCGATGCGCTGATCGCTAACTACGCCGAGGCGTTCGACACCATGAACATCGAGCTGCTGGCCACTCTCTGGCATCCCGAATCGCGACTGCTGCTGGGTGCGAATGGCAACTCCGAGGGCATGGAGGCCATCCTGGCGCAAGCACGCATCAACATGAAACGCATGCCCCACATGCATCATTGGATGGCGAACGCCCTGATCACGATTGACGGTGACAACGGCCACGGCCTGGTAGCGGCGGATTGTCTCTTTTACGACGTCGATCAGGGCACGCTCCAGGTGAGCGGCCAATACCGCGACGTCTATCAGCGACGCGACGGCCGCTGGGCATTCCTGGAGCGCACCTTCACCATGCACTACGCCACGCCGCTCCAGAACTGGCACCCCATCACGGGAACTGAACGCTTCGGCCGTCCGGCCTGACGCGGTCCGCAGCCGCCGAGACTTATGCATATGACAACCTCATCCACGCGTCGATGGTCGGCGTTCGCGGTGTTGCTGGTGGGAGCATTTCTGCCTCCACTGGACTTCTTCATCGTGAACGTCGCCCTGCCGTCCATTCGAAGCACCCTCCACACGAGTCCTGCAGAGCTGCAACTCGTCATTTCCGGATACGCCGCGGCCTACGCGGTATTCCTTATCACAGGAGGACGGCTAGGCGACCTCTTCGGCCGGCGGAGGATCTTCCTCTTCGGCGTCACGGGTTTCGGACTGACATCGGTGATCTGCGGCTTCGCATCGTCACCCGCCATGCTGATCCTCGGGCGTGTGCTGCAGGGCCTGAGCGCCGCCGCCATGGCACCGCAAGGACTGGCCTCCGTTCACGCCCTGTTCCCAGAGAAGGAGCGCGCGCGCGCCTTAGGCCTCTACGGCGCCGCGGTGGGACTGGCTGCCGTAGCCGCGCAGGCGCTCGGGGGTGCCTTGATCTCTGCGAACATCTTTCACCTGGAGTGGCGCGTGGTCTTTCTCATCAACCTGCCGGTCGTCGCCACCGTCCTGATCTTCGGGCTGCCTTTGCTACCCGACGTCCGCGGTGACAGCCCGGCAGCGGTAGACCGGATCGGGGTGCTGCTTTGCGCGCTCACGCTGGGCTTGCTCATCGTGCCCCTGGTCGAAGGGCGGGAACTGGATTGGCCGTGGTGGGCCTGCGCAATGCTGATCGCGTGCCCCGTCGCTGGCGTAGCCTTTTGCCGATATGAGATGGCCTACGCTCGCCGAGGCGGCGTGCCCTTAATCAGCGTGGAGCTGGTCCAAAGGCCTGGCCTGATGAGCGGGCTTACGGGCGTCCTCTTCTTTTACGTCGTCTCTGCTTTCTTCCTGACGTTGTCCGTCTATCTCCAGGGGGCGCTCGGCATGAGCCCATTCGAGACAGGGCTGGTTTTCCTGCCGTTCGGGGTCGGCGCCTTCATCGGGCCGCTGACGACGCCGCTGGCCATCCGCCTCTTCGGCGACCGCGTCCCCGCCATCGGCATGATGCTCGAGGTCGCCGGCTGCGTACTCCTCGCCGCCCTCGTGTCCGGCGCGCCCGGACAGATACCGGCCCAGTTTCCGCTTTTCGGGGGCGTAGCACTCCTGGGATTCGGTCAAGGCTGGGCGCTGCCGACGCTGGTTCGCTCGGTTATCAATCGAGCGCCTTCGACCGGTTCCGGGATGATCGCGGGCATCACGAATTCGGCGTTGCAAATCAGCGCAGCACTCGGTGTCGCGGTCATCGGCGGTGTCTTCTTCAGTGTCGCAGGGACTTCACCGGATCCGCAGACCCTGGCCCGGGCACTGGTTGTCGCAATGATGTGCGTCGGTGGCAGTCTGACCGTTTCCGCCGTACTGTCTATCATCGCTTCAAGATCGAGCGCTCATGCCGCTGCAAGGACGGCGCCTCGTTGAGTCCATCCCGCCATCGCGCTCGTCGACTTGAGTGGATGCCCACCTGCTGACACGCTTGCGCGATCACCGCTCCAAGTAGGGATGTCTCGTTTGAAGAGCACGACGCGTCCGGAATGGAAGCGGCCAGATAGATCTGTTGCTGCGTCTCGGCCCGATCGAAAGGAGTCGGTTAAGTGGCCGGTGCCAGGAGTGGACGAGCCGTTCGAACGACGGCTTTGCAAGAGAGCCGCCCGGCAGAAAATGGCCGAACCCGGTCCGGGCATTGAAGGGCTAACCTGGGCGATTGCTGGTCAGCCGAGTCGATCAGCAGTCGACCCGTTGCCGTCATTCAACTCTCGACAGCGGCAACGTCCGTTTTCAAAGTCCCACCGCCACTCGTTCACACCGGGACGCGTTTCCCTTGTCGGCCTTGGCTCGCAACCCGCAACTGCTGCGCAGACAGCGACGAACCCGAGAGTTCGTGAACATAAATGTCCGGCGTACACCTCCGGTCAGATAACAAATCGGTAATCTGCGCGTCGCTGTTCGGTAAGCAGGGCCATGGAGAATAGAAGTTCACAAACCCTATACGGCACGCACATCATGTTGTCCCTCCGTTCCAGAGTTACGACGATTGTCGCCACCGTTGCTGCGTTGTTCTTTTTGCTCGTCGCTGCAGGTTTGGCCTTCGTGTATTCCGGAATGTATGACGTCTCGGCAAGTTCCAAAGACAACCCGATCATGGCGAAGCTGCTGCATGATACGTACGAAGCCTCGATGCACCGGCACGCCAGATCTGACGTCGCACCTGGCGATCTGCTGTCGTTTGAAAACATTCGTTCGGGGGCGAAAATGTACGACTCCAGCTGTGCCCTCTGCCACGGTGCACCCGACCGTCCACTGAGTCTCATCGGACAGGGTATTCAGCCCGCCGCGCCCTCGCTCTTGTCTGCCAGCCGTCGGAATAAGCCCGAGCTGATGTTTTGGACGATCAAGCATGGCGTAAACATGACAGCTATGCCTTCGTTCGGGAAGACGCAGTCGGATCAGGCGATCTGGCAAGTGGCCGCGTTTATCTACGCCGAGCGCGGAATATCGAAGGATAAATACGAGCAGCTCGTACATCGCAACACGCAGGTTGACAACACGGGTGTCGCTCTCACAGGTCCGAAACCGGAGCCAGGTAAAAAGTAACCGAGCTGTTCTGATTCACTTGCCCGGTCGGTTGAATGATTCTCCTGGGTCTATAACATGAAACGCGTTGCTCGATGACCGAGCGCCAGCGTGAGCAAAGGGCATCTCATGGCCGATCGCTGCCGACTCCAGGCCCCCACGGCTGCCTGATAGTGCTCCTCCCGACGGCTTTAGAGCTAGTCAGTGGGCGGCGTGGCTAACTAACTTGAGCGTAATGTTTTCTCGGCTCTTGCGGCCGTCATACATATCTCATGAAGCAGGTTCACGTCGACAGAACTTAGTTTAATTTCGACTGCCCCGTCGGAGACCGCGTCAATGTCGGCAAATGAGAAAACGTGAGTGCACGCCGCTAAATATGACCCTATCATTGTTGGATGGCTTCCATCGGGCTCGTATAGGTCGATTGCAGGCCGCAGATTGCGAAACTGATCCCATGCCAGGCCGACTGGAATAACGCTGGCTCCCGTCACTTCAGCCAATCCCTGAAACGCCTGAACTATTTTCGCCTGCGACGCTGGGTCGTCCTTCCGAGCCCAAGTCATGTACAAATACGGCCTGGCACCGGCGGCTTGAATCTCATCGACGAACCTTCGCACATATTCCTGCATGCTTCTCAATGCGCGGAGCGGCCGAGTGCTTTGGTCCTGCAACACGACGGCATTCCATGTCTGGCCAGCCAGACGCTTTTGGACTTCGCCGCGGTTCCAGTGCGCCGCTAGCGACGCTCCGCCGAATGCAAGTACATCCGCCTTCACCCGCATACCAGGCATGCTTGCCTCAAGGAGGCGGGCTACCAGCGTTGGCATATCGTTTCTCGTTGTATAGCTGTTGCCAACAAAGAGGACTCGAAATTCGCTGCTCATAGTAGTGACGGGATATAACGACCGGTTTGCCAATCGATGCGATCACCGCAACGACATACCAATGCTGCTTCGTTCCGCATGGTACCCCGTTGAACGGCCACTCACCTGTATGGCGACGAATGAGGTTGCCCTGAGTTGGTAGAAGCGGTCTGGCGATCCCGTGATCTCCCGTTCGAGCCGTGTCGAACTTCCGCTCTTTGCATGCATCCGCGTACGCTGTCGACAGAGAGTGGCCGAAAGCGCCCCTTACAGCTATCCGATCAGGTAGCGTTTAAATCTGCTGTTCACCGCAAATCAGTCGCATAGAGCTATCGGGTAAGACGTTCGCGCAGATCTCGGTAGCGGGAATGTCGATACTGGCAAGCGAAACGCCTCACGCATCGTTACGCAAACGTTCAACGATCACGACATCCATGTCGTCGCGTGCCGTCAACGTAAGCTGCGCTTGATTGCGGATAGCAACACCGTCGCGAGGCGCCAGGCGGACGTGTCCCACGTCGAGCCTCCCATGATCCGCGACCAGATAGGCTGACCCCGGCATCGGCAACGTGTGCTGCATGCTCGTACCTTCGCGTAGCGTCGCGATACGCACGCGTGCATCAGCGTTGATCGGCAGCGCGCCCGCGGCCACGTCGTCCGCGTCGCCGCTCGCCAGTGTGATGAAGCGGCCTTCACGTAATTCGCGTGAACATGCACGCGTCGCCCAGCGGGGCGCACCGCCCGGCGTGCGCGGGCGCAACCAGATCTGGAACAGCCGCGCCGGTACGTCTTCCTCGTTGCGCTCGGCGTGATGGATCGCGGTGCCCGCACTCATCGCCTGAACGGAACCGGCGACGAGCCGCGCGCGATTTCCCGCATCGTCTTCATGCGTGATCGCGCCCGAGCGCACCCACGTGACGATCTCGACCTCGCGATGAGCATGCAGGCCGAAACCCGAATGCGGCGCGAATTCATCGTCGTTCCACACGTAAAGCGGGCCAAGCGGCGCATGGCCGGCGCGCCCGGTCTCACCAAAGCGAAAATGCAGCCGTGCGGCGAGCCAGTCGCGCCGGATTGCGCCGAGCGAGAAAAAAGGACGATGTTCGATCAAGATGACACTCCGTTCGAGCGAGTCAGGCGGGAATGCGATCATGGCTGACCGCATCCGCGTGTCCAGGCCACATTCAGATCTGCTGCTGACCACCATCGACGAACAGCTCGATGCCATTTACGAAGCTCGCATCGTCCGAGGCGAGGAACAGCGCCGCGCTGGCGATTTCGCCGGGTTCGCCCAGACGTCCCATGGGAATCTGCGCAGCCAGGTAGTCAGCGAGGCCCTGACGCTGCGCGGCGTCGTCACCGGCCAGATCGAGCAGGCCTGGCGTGCGGGTTGCGCCGGGGCTGATCGTGTTCACGCGGATCTGACGGTCCTTGAGGTCGAGAATCCAGTTGCGTGCGAAAGAGCGCACCGCGGCCTTCGAAGCCGAATAAACGCTGAATGCCGCCGTGCCCGCGCTGCCCGCTGTCGAACCCGTAAGAATCACCGATGCCCCCGCGGCGAGCAGCGGCAGCGCCTTTTGCACCGTGAACAGCACGCCCTTCACGTTGCGATCGAATGTGTCGTCGAAGTGCTCTTCGGTGATGCTGCCAAACGGCACCATCGAACCACCGCCTGCGTTTGCGAACAGCACGTCCAGACGCCCCTGTTCTTCCTTGATCTGCGCGTACAGCGCGTCGAGTTCGCCGAGCTTCGTGGAGTCCACGCGCACGCCGGTTGCTTTGCCGCCCGCTTCGTGGATGCCCTTCACGGCGGCATCGAGTTCGGCCTGTCGGCGGCCCGTGAGATAAACGTGCGCCCCTTCAGCCGCGAAGCGCTGGGCGGTGGCGAGGCCGATGCCGCTGCTTGCGCCGGTGACGAGTGCGATCTTGTTGTCGAGTTTGCGTGCCATGGTGTTGCTCCTTTGGTTTCGTTCAGGGGATGTTGGGGTTCGGTGTTGCGTGCTGCGATGTGAGGAGAATATCGACGGGCTGATCTTTCCGAAATAGAATTGATTGCAAACCAACATTGCAAAAATGAAAAGATGAGGACGAATGGCGAAACTGCCCGATTTCGAAGGACTCGCGATGTTCGCGAAGGTCGCCGAGGAAGGATCGTTCGCGGCTGCGGCGCGCGCAATGGGCGTGTCCGTGGCGACGGTCTCGCGCGGCGTGGCCCGCCTGGAGGACCGGCTGGGCGCACGGCTCTTCAACCGCACGTCGCGCCAGTTGTCGCTTACCGAGTTCGGCCGGACGATCTGCGAGAAAGCCAGCGAGATCTACCGGCAGGCCGAGGAGGCGGAAAGTGCGGCGCGCGAGATGTCGGTGCAGCCGCGCGGGCTGGTGCGCCTCGCCGTGCCGATGTCGTTCGGGTTGCACTGGGTCGCGCCCCTGCTGCCGGATTTCTTTCGCGCCTATCCGGAGGTGTCGATCGACCTGCATCTATCGGACGCGCCGGTCGATCTGGTCGCCGATGGCTTTGACGCCGCGCTGCGCATCGCCGCGTTGCCGGATTCGTCGCTGGTCGCGCGGCGGCTGTGCGCGGTGACGCAATTCGTGGTGGCGTCGCCCGACTATCTGCGGCGCGAAGGGCGGCCCGCTCATCCGCGCGAGCTGGTGGACCGGCCGTGTCTCTCATACGCATATCGCGCGCGTAGCGAAGTGTGGCGTTTCACGAACGACGCAGGCGAGGAAGAGCCGGTGATGCCGACCGGCCCGCTGCGCGTGACGAATTCCGATGCACTGTTGCCCACCTTGCTCGATGGTCTGGCGATCGCCGAGCTGCCTGAATTCATCGCCGGTGAATATCTGGCCGATGGTCGTCTCGAAGCGATCCTGACCGACTGGTCGCTGACGAGGGGCGGTCTCTACTTCGTGACGCCGTCAGCGCGCGCGCGACCCGCGAAGGTGGCAGCGCTGTCCGATTACTTCGCTGAGCATCTCTCCGATCCTACGTGGCGATGGCCGAAGTGATGCGCTGGCGAATCTGATTCGCGAACCCCAATACACCGGCGCAGTATTTGCCGAATATGAAGTCGAAGCGCTCGTGCCGTCGACGGGGAAAATCTATCGGCAGATGTATTGCGGGGCGGCTCCGTGACACGGGACGAAACCTGGTGTGATCAGACCCACAGTGGCGGCAACCTCGTTGCAACTGGCTTATGTCGCCGCGGGACGTGAGTCGGCAGAAACTTGATTAGCGATTCTCTTTTGTATATGGCCCCGCTCATTCAGAACGTCGGCATCGACAGGCTCGTGCCAGGTAGCGACTAACAGCAAGGAGACTTGTTGCGGAACGTTCCTGTATGAAGCTGAACAGCTTTTAATTGTTCTTAATAAGTGGCGCGATCGGCCGCCCATTGAATACATTCCACATCAACAGTGAGTAATGTTTGCTTGAACGGACATTCGACAACTAGTTTCAGGCAACCCGGGTGAATGCTTCACGACAGAACATTGCAATGACTGGCGGATTTATCGCGGGATTGGCGGGCGCCCTCACTCTACGTGTACGGGCCGAGAAGTACAAATCCGTCGAACGTTGCGTTCACCGCAACCCGAGATTGCGTTTTGGCGGGATTCTGCGGCGGCTACGCGAGCTATATCCTCTAGGCGCTATCTGGTTAAAGGTGCAACATGCAAACCATTCAGGTCGAGGTCAATTACGACTTCATTTGTCCGTGGTGCTGGATCGGACAACGTAATTTTGTCGCAGCGCTAGCGCAAGGCAGCGCAGGCGAAACCGTATCGATTCGCTATGTGCCATTCGAATTGAACCCGTCAATGCCCATCGACGGAATGGATCGTCGCGTATACCGCACGCGGAAGTTCGGCAGTTGGGCGCGCTCGCAAATGATGGACGGGCAGGTCGCAGCCGCTGGTCTGGCCGTTGGCGCGCGGTTCAACTACGACATCGTGCAACGCACGCCGAATACGCGCCTTGCGCATCGCCTCATGCAGTTCACCCAGGAGCGCAACGAACCGCAAAAGACGGCGGCGCTTTATGAACACATTTACGCCGCGTATTTCTCCGACGGCCTCGACATCGGCGTGCTGGATACGCTTGTGGCGATCGCGGCCGTACAGGGCTTCGACGAGAATGCGGTACGCGCCTATCTGGTCTCGCATGCCGGTAAGACCAGATCGATGCCGCCCGCCGGCACGCGGACAGCCTGGGGGTTCGTACCGTGCCCACTATTGTGATCGACGGTGAAACTATCAGCGGCGCGCAGCCGCCCAACGTCTTCACGCAAGCGCTGCGCTCGGCGGCACTCAGGAGCGCAGCATGAGTTCGATCGGGAAACACCGGGCAGTTGTGATCGGCGGGTCGCTTGGCGGCCTGCTGACAGCCTCGACGTTGCGCGCGGCGGGCTGGGAGGTCGACGTGTTCGAGACGTCACCCGGCCAGCTCGATAGCCGCGGCGGGGGCGTAGTGCTTCAGCCTGACGTGCTCGATGCGCTGCAGTTCGCTGGCGTGAAGCCCCCGGATCCGCCGGGCGTGCCTTCGGGCGAGCGCATCTACCTCGACCGCGAAGACAAGCGCGTCGAGGAACTGTATATGCCGCAGATGCAGACTTCATGGAGCCTGTTGTACCGCGCCATGAAAAACGCCTTGCCGGCGCAACATCTGCATGCGGGCGAAACCTTCGTCAATTTTCGCACGGAGGGCGACAAGGTCGTCGCGCTGTTCGACAACGGCCGCAGTGAAGAAGCGGATCTTCTGGTCGGCGCAGACGGCATCCGCTCGACGCTGCGCAGCCGGCTGCTGCCCGAGGTGATGCCCGCCTACGCCGGTTATGTGGCGTGGCGCGGACTCGTTGAAGAACTCGATCTGCCAGCACAGGCCGCGAGCACGTTGCGCGGACACTTTGCATTTCAGGAGGGGGATGGCCATTCAGCCCTCTCCTACATGATCCCGGGTGACGACGATTCGACCGAAGTCGGCAAGCGGCGCTGGAACTGGGTGTGGTATCGCAAGTACAGCCGCGCGCAGCTCGAGCAGTTGCTGATCGACCGCAACGGCGTAGCGCGACCGTTTTCGCTGCCACCGGGCTCGACCAAAACCGCCGACATCACCCAGCTTCGCGCCGATGCGAAGCTCATGATGGGGCCCACGTTCCGCGCGCTAGTCGATTCAACCGAAGATCCATTCATGCAGCCTATCGTCGATCTGCGCGCGCCGAAAATGGTGTTTGGCCGCGCCGTGCTGCTCGGCGACGCCGCGTCGGTGCCGCGCCCGCACACAGCCGGCAGCACCGCAAAGGCCGCATCCAATGCTCACGCGCTGGCGCTCGCCCTTCTGTCGGCACAGCGCAAAGGCGAAACGATCGATTCGGCACTGAAGCATTGGGAAAGCCAGCAGTTGCAACGCGGCAAGCTCATGACAGAGCTGGGCATCTCGCTCGGCAACCGGCTAATGAAGATCGCCCGTTGAAGCTACGAATTCGTGTTTCATGGTTCAAGGAGTTGTTATGTCTACCCCTGCATCAGTGACGACGGGCGCTAGCAGCGCCGCCAAACTCACGCGAAGTCTGATCGCGCTGTTTGCCTTCTGCTGCGGCGCAATTGTCGCCAACCTGTATTACGCGCAACCCATCACCGAGTTGATCGCGCCGGACATTCACATGTCCCCGGACACGGCCAGCCTGATCGTCTCGCTCACACAGATCGGCTATGCGTTCGGTCTGTTCTTTCTCGTGCCGCTCGGCGACCTGCTCGAAAACCGCAAGCTGATGATCACGACCGCCCTGGTATCGATAGTGAGTCTCACAGCTGCGGCCTTTGCTCATCAGCCCGGCCTGTTCCTTGGGATCTCCCTGCTGGTGGGCTTCAGCTCGGTTGCCGTGCAGATCCTCATTCCCCTCGCCGCGCATCTCGCGCCGGACGAGTCGCGTGGCAAGGTGGTCGGCACCATCATGAGTGGCCTGCTGCTCGGCATCCTGCTGTCGCGTCCGATCTCAAGCGTGGTGGCCGGCCACTTCGGCTGGCGCGTGGTATTCGGTTCCGCAGCCGTACTGATGGCTATAGTGACCACCGTGCTCGCGCTGACCATTCCGCGCCGGCAGCCCGAGCACAAGGCCACGTATTTCGAGTTGATCGGCTCGCTCGGCCATTTGCTTCGGACAATGCCCGTCCTGCGTCACCGGTCGTTGTACCAGGGCTTGATGTTTGCGTCGTTCAGCCTGTTCTGGACGGCGATCCCCGTCGAGTTGACGCGGCAGTTCGGCTTGTCGCAAACGGCGATCGGCATCTTCGCGCTGGTCGGGGCAATCGGTGCAACGTCCGCTCCTGTTGCAGGACGTCTCGCCGACGCGGGGCATACGGCGCGCGCGACACTGATAGCGCTGGTAGTGGGCGCGCTCGCCTACACGCCTGCATTGATTCACCCAGCGTGGGGCGTATATGGCCTCGTGGTGACGGGCATCGTGCTCGACTTCGCGGTGCAGATGAACATGGTGCTCGGGCAACGTGAAATCTACGCGCTGCACGCGGCGAGCAGAAACCGTCTGAACGCGTTGTACATGACGAGCATCTTCGTTGGCGGCGCCTTTGGCTCAGCACTTGCCAGTCCGCTCTATCAGCACGGCGGCTGGCCACTGGTGGCGGCGGTTGCTACGGCTTTCCCGCTCGTCGCGCTGCTGCACTACCTGGCAATTGGCCGTCCCCACGCCGCGCGTATCGCCTGACACGCTCTGTCGACTCCGACATCCGGGCGGCGATGCTGCCTGGCTTAATAAAGTTTAAGCGTGATTTCAGGAATTTTTGTGGCGCTGACGATAGGCTAGCCAGCACAGTCCCCAGACCTGAGCAGCGCTTGATCGCTTGCCTAAGGAATCAGATATGTCCTCCCTTTCGCCCCTTCTCAGCGGGTACGATCTGCATGGCCTCGTTCTGCCAAATCGCGCCGTGATGGCGCCGATGACGCGCTCGCGCGCTCCCGTGCGCGGCCGCCCGACAGAGATGATGGCCCAGTACTATGAACAGCGTGCTTCCGCCGGGCTGATCATCACCGAGGCGACGAATGTCAGCCCCGCATCGGCGGCTTTCGAGTTGACGCCTGGCATCATGACGGCCGAGCAGATCGACGGCTGGCGCCACATCACCGACCGGGTCCACGCTGCCGGTGGGCGGATCTTCATGCAGCTCTGGCATAGCGGGCGCGTCAGTTCGTTCACCCTGCTTGGCGGTGAAGCGCCGCTCTCGCCCTCCGGCGTGAATGACGATATCGAGAAGTTGCAGGTGTGGGCGCAACTGCAGAACGGCAACTACACGCGCATTCATGCCACACCGTCGCGCGCCATGACGCTCGAAGAGGTGAAGCTCACCATTGACGCATTCAGGCAAGGCGCGGTCAACGCGATGACCGCCGGCTTCGATGGCGTCGAAGTCCACGCCGCCAATGGTTACCTGCCGCATCAATTCCTCTCGTCGACCACGAACACGCGCGACGACCACTACGGCGGATCGATTGCTAACCGCGCGAATTTCTTGCGCGAAATCCTTATGGCAATCGGCACATCAGTGCCGATCGGCAAGGTCGGCGTGCGCATCTCGCCGTATGCCCACTACAACAACGTCCGCGACGCCGACCCGGACGGCACCTATGACTACGTCGGCGCGATGCTCGGCGAGTTGGGTGTGGCGTACGTTCATGCGGCCGATACGAATGGTTGGAGCGGCGCGCCGGATCTGCCGCGCATCATCGAACGGATACGCAAGGTGTTCGACGGCACGCTGATGGTCAACGGCGGCATTTCGGTCGACCACGCCGACGCATTGCTTCGCGCTGGCGATGCCGATCTTGTTGCGTTTGGCCGCGCGTACATCGCAAATCCCGACCTGGTCGAGCGGATCGCCAACGGGGCGCCGCTCGCGACGCCACACGCAGCGGGCTGGTACGGCGGCGACGGCACCGGTTATATCGACTATCCGTTCGCTGCCCGCGCCGCGTGACGGTGAGAACAACAACGCGCGGCGTAGGCGCGCGAAATTATCAATCGAGACGTGTGATGAAAGGTGCGTGAATGACTCTCAAGCCCAGATTACTGTGGGGAGGAGGCCTGGTCGTCGTGGTCGTGCTGGTTGCCGCTCTGGCGCTCATGTGGAAGCCTGCCATCGCGCCGATCAGTCCGCCCCCGGCTTCGTCGTTCGACGCGCAGTCACGGCTCGCCGGTGCGCGTGTCGTGGCGCTTGGCGACTGCGTTGTGTGCCACACCGCGAAAGGCGGCCAGCCCTTCGCCGGTGGCCTGCCACTCGCCACGCCCTTCGGCACCATCTATGCAACCAATATCACGCCCGATGTCGACACGGGTATCGGCGGCTGGTCGCTCGAGGCCTTCACCCGCGCGATACGTTACGGCGTGGCTCGCGATGGCCACCTGCTCTATCCCGCGTTTCCGTATATTCATTTCACCCGCATGTCGGACAGTGACATCTCGGCGGCCTACGCGTACCTGATGACACGGGAGCCCGTCAAGGCAACCGCGCCCGCGAACGAACTGATCTTCCCGCTGAACTTCAGGCCCTTGCTCGCGTTCTGGAATGTGTTGTTCCTGCATCCTGGCGCAGAGGTGGCGGACGCCTCACACGACGCGCAGTGGAACCGCGGCAAGCTCCTGGTAGACGGACTCGGACATTGCGCCTCGTGCCACTCGCCGCTCAACCTGATCGGCGGCGAAAAGCACGGCCAGGCATTCGATGGTGGCGTCGTGGACGGCTGGGACGCGCCTGCGCTCAATGCGCTCGGCGCCGCTCCAAAGCCCTGGACCCAGGCGCAACTCGTCACCTATCTGCGCACCGGACGCGCCAGCGAGCACGGCGCCGCCGCGGGCCCGATGCTGCCCGTTACGCGCGATCTCGCCACCGTACCGGAAGAAGACGTGCAGGCGATCGCCACTTACATCCTGTCGGTTCAGAAGCCTCAGCCAACGCCGCCGAATGCACCCGCGCCGACTGCTGCGCTGCCGCCCGAGGCAAAACGGGGTGCGGCGCTGTTCGCGGCGTCATGCGCGCAATGCCACGGTCCCCACTCGCCCATGCAGTCGATTGGTGGGCGCCCGACGCTCGCGTTCAGCACGGCTGTCAATGCCGCGACGCCGCGCAACGCGATCCAGATGATTCTCAGCGGCATCAACTGGCACGGCGAAGATTCGATTAACTACATGCCGGGCTTCAGCGAGGTCTACAGCGACCAGCAGATCGCCGATCTGACGTCTTACATCCGCGCGGCCTATTCGCAGCACGATCCGTGGAAAGACGTCGAACGGTCGGTCGCAACAATCAGAAAGGAGAACGACGCGCGATGATCACTCTTACCGTCAACGGTGTGCAGCATAACCTCGATATCGATCCGTCGACGCCCTTGTTGTATGCGCTACGAAACGACCTGCATCTGCATGGCGCAAAGTTCGGCTGCGGACTCGGACAATGCGGCGCCTGCACGGTGATCGTGGGCGACAAGGCTGTCTTCTCGTGCCTGATTCCCGTATCGGCGATCGGCAAACGCGCGGTGCGCACGGTCGAAGGCCTCGGCACGATCGAGCATCCCAGTGCGTTGCAGAAGTCGTTTATCGATCACCAGGCGGCGCAGTGCGGTTATTGCATCGCCGGGATGATCATGCGCGCCCAGGCCCTGCTCGATCGCAACCCGCGGCCGACAGAGCGCGAAATACTCGAACATATGGAACCGAACCTCTGCCGTTGCGGCACCCATCTGCGAATTCTTGCCGCGATTCGCGAGGTCGCGCACCTGCCGGCTGGCGACACGCTCTCCAACGAACCCATGGAGATAGCGAGCCTCGGAGGCGCGCAATGAGTGACACGGACGACAAGATCGACGAGGGACGCCGCCGCTTCATGCTGTCCGGCGCGCTGGTGGTGAGCTTCAGCATGTTCCCAGGCGTCAGCGCCATGGCACAGGAAGTGATCGCCGATGAAGGCGCCGCCGTCCACATCGGGAAGGCAACCCAGGCACTCGCCGGCAGCCTGAAAACCAACCCTTATCTCGACGCCTGGATCAAGATCGATGCGGCGGGCAAAGTGACCGTCTATACGGGCAAGGTCGAACTCGGCACGGGTGTGCGCACCGCGCTGCTGCAAGTGGCGGCAGAAGAGCTGGACATGGCGCCCTCGCTGATCACATTCCTGACGGCCGACACAGGCGTCTCGCCGGATGAAGGGCTCACGGCCGGCAGCCACACGATGGCCGATAGCGGCAGTGCGCTGCTCAATGCGGCCGCCCAGGTTCGCGGCCTGCTGGTCGACGCGGCCGCGAAACACTTCGGCGTAGACAGCAAGCAGTTGGTCGCGCACAACGCGGTCATCAAGACGCCGGACGGCCGCAGCATGACGTATGGCGAAGCAGTCGGACTCGTCGATCTGCATCGGGTCGCCACGCCGACTTCTCCGCTGAAAAACCCGGCCAGCTTCGACATGATCGGCACCTCGCTGCCACGTGTCGATATTCCCGCCAAGGTGACGGGCGGCGCGAGCTATGTTCACGACATGATGATGCCGGGCATGCTGCACGCGCGCGTCGTGATGCCTCCCGTCTACGAGGCGAGGCTGCTGGACACCAATACCGACGAAGTGCTGAAAATGCCGGGTGTGGTCAAGGTGGTCCGCAACGGCAGCATGCTTGCCGTGGTCGCGAGAGTCGAATGGCAGGCGGTGCAGGCGCATCGCGCATTGTCGGCAGGCTGCAAGTGGACGCCTGGCCGCGCATTGCCCGATCCCGCCACGGTGCACCGCGACCTCAAGCAGATCTCCACCCAGCACATCGAAATCGCTAACACGCATCAGCCGGCTGGCGCGGCAGTGAAGACATTGAGCGCGAAATACACGAAGCGCTACATGATGCATGGCTCGATTGGCCCATCCGCCGCCGTCGCGTTGTACAAGGACGGCGAGATGACCGTCTGGACGCATTCGCAAGGGGTGTATCCGCTGCGCGACGGGCTCGCCGAAATGATGTCGATGCCGAAGGACAAGATCCGCTGCATTCACGTCGAAGGGTCAGGCTGCTACGGCCACAACGGCGCGGACGACGTCGCTGCCCACGCCACGCTCATCGCCCACGAAATCGAAGGTGCGCCCGTGCGTGTGCAATGGATGCGCGAGACAGAGCATACGTGGGATCACTACACGCCAGCGATGGTCACGGAAGTCAGTGCTTCGCTCGACGCAACCGGCAAGATCGTGGACTGGAATTACGCGCTGTGGAGCAGCTCTCACAACGAGCGGATCGTCAACGCCGGGCGCCTGATTCCCGCCCAGATGCTGGAGAAGCCGTTCGTGCCTGCGCCCTCGGTGCCGATGGTGCAGCCAGAAGGCGGTGGCGACCGCAACGCCATTCCGCTGTACTCGATTCCGAATATGCACATCATGAACAACTTCTCGCCGACGATGCCTTTGCACACTTCGGCAATGCGCTCCCTCGGTGCGCATATGAATGTGTTCTCAATCGAAGCCATCATGGATGAACTGGCAGCGGCCAGCGGCGCCGACCCGGTGGCGTTCCGGTTAAAGCATATGCAGGACCCGCGTGCACGCGATGTCATCCAGCTTGCCGCGCGAAAATTCGGCTGGCCGAGACGGACGCGCAAGCGCAATCATGGCGTCGGATTTGCGTTCGGCAAGTACAAGAATCTTATGGCGTATGTGGCCATGGCCATTGAGGTATCCGTCGTGCCCGAGACCGGCCAGGTGGTGCTGGAGCACGCCGAAGTGGCGGTGGACTCGGGGCAGATCGTCAATCCGGATGGAATTCGCAACCAGATCGAAGGGGGCGTCGTTCAGGCCGCAAGCTGGACGCTTTATGAAGAACTCAAGTTCGATACATCGAGAATCCGCAGCTTCGACTGGAGCACTTATCCCGTCCTGCGCTACTCCGCGGCGCCGCGTAGCATCAACGTGCATTTGATCGATCGTCCGGGTGCGCCGTTTCTTGGCGCGGCCGAGGCGTCTATGGGCCCGACGGCTGGCGCGCTCGCCAACGCGTTGTTCGACGCAACCGGCAAGCGGCTGCGCGACATGCCGCTGGCCGGCGACAGATTGCGGGAGCTGATCGACGTGTAACGCGCTCGGCGGTGGTCACGCGGTCGACGCGAGTCGCGTGATTCCTCACGACGAAAAAACGGCGAGCCATCCCGGTTCGCCGTTTTTCCTGCGAATGTAAGGCGACGGGGCATCGCGAGGATAGGTCGGTGGACGTCTGGACAGCTGCAGCTACAAACAGATCGGTATAACTGGGCAGCGTCCGCAGACTTTGTTGTGCCCCAACAAATTATGGAGATACATCAAAGTCTGCGGCGAAAATCCATCGAAACGCGGTTATCGCCGTTGATGTTCCACGCGTGGGACATATTTAAAGTTTGCGTCAGTTATCTCTAGTCTCGAGATCGCATCGGATTCAAGAACGCAAAGTCCGCGGGAGGTATGTGCCAACGGCAATATGACTGCGGCAATAACAAGGGTCATAGCAAAATTGTGACGCACTGCAGCAATCGACGCCCTAACCGTCCCGATTAGGGTCAACACTGGCTCGTGGAGTGAACCAACAGCTCGATTTCACGAATTCGCTGCCGCTGGCTGGTGGTAAATCTCGTGCGCCGCAACCCGGCCATGTGTATGGCTTCGTCGCAGTCACCCAACCGTTGTTCCGATGCCAAAGTGACGAGCCAAGAAATGACACGTTCGCGATAGGCCTGCTGGCATTCCTCCACTTCCGCCAAAACGGCCGAAAAAGATTGACTCGGAGTCCTTATCGACTCACGATCAAACCGGTGCACGTATCAGCGGATGTGTCGATATGCGCGATCAGTCGGTCAGCGTGCGGAATGCGGCCTGGAAAGTGATGATCGAAATACTCGACGTTGACGCCGTGATCGAGAAGCGACACGAGTGAAGTGCGGTTTGCATCGAGCGAGACATCAAACACAGTCACCTTATCGCCGGAACCGGCCCTTACGCGGCGCAGCAGGCAGACGTCGCGCTTGACCCCCGTAACTAGCTGCGCATCGACAGGATGCTTGAGCCTCAGTTGATGCAGCGCACAGATTCCGTCGGCGTCGCCATTAAACACATCGAAGTGAGCCACCTGTTACTCCATTGGGGAAACATCGAGCGTCAGTGCCTGTGTCCCAGCTTGCAACGCCGCCGCACACTGTCGCGCGTGTGACGCCCCTAACTCGAAATAGGCCAGCGTACGTCTGCGCCAGTGCCTCACACGTCCAATCTTGCGTTCGAGGAGATGGGCGGCGGCCAGTCTTCCTCGAACGGTCGCGCGGATGCTTTGATAGAAATGGAGCAGGCCCTCATCGACGGGATCGTGCATCGACTCGGCATACGCATCGAGAAGCACGGCTCCGATCTTGGGGGCGCCCAGGCGTTCGCATTCGAGCGCGAGAAATCCCACCTCATCGAGGGTATCGATAGTCC
>NZ_JAGUUD010000109.1:0-27524 GCF_020177535.1 Paraburkholderia sp. XV
GCGGCGCCAGCACTTCCCCGCACAGCTTCGCGGATTCTTCGAGCACGGCTTGCGCCGTCTCCAGACCCGCTTCCTCGAAGCCGGGCAGTTTCGCGATATCGTCGATGCCGCTCAATGCTTCGAGCACGAAAAGCATGTCTTTCACGGGGGCGATGTAACTCATGGTCGATCTTCCAATCAGGCGTTCAATGGATCACTGCCACGGCGCCCGATAGAAGCGAAGGCCAAGCGGTGACGATACCTGTCGATCGTAACGGCATCTCCGGCGACCCGACTGTCCAAACCGGCCCACGTACTGACAAATCTGGCCACATCGAATGGGGGTGTAGCCCACCCACCCGCGGGTTAACCCACGTGAAAAGGCCGCCGGTACGTGCCCGGCGTGCTGCCCGTCCAGTGGCGGAACGCACGATGGAAGGCGCTCGGATCGTCGAAGCCGATATCGCCCGCGATCACGGCGATCGTGTCCTGCGTGTCCGTGAGGCGCTGGATCGCGATATCGCGCCGCAGCTCGTCCTTGAGCAACTGAAACGTCGTCTCCTCGGACGACAGACGCCGGCATAGCGTGCGCACCGAGCAATGCAGGCTTCTGGCGGCCTGGTCGATAGTCGGCAGGTCCGGCAGTTCTCCTGCGAGAAACTGCCGCACGCGATGGCTGACTCGCTGCTCGCTGAACGTTTCGAAGATCCATTCGCCGGGTGAACGGGCGAGGAATTTGCGCAGATTGCGTTTGCTCTGGCGGATCGGCATGTCGAGAAACGCCGCGCTGAAGCGCATCAGCGTCGCGTTGCAGCCGAAACGCACGGGACCGGAGAAAAAGTAGCGGTGATCGAACGCGTGCGGCGGTTGCGGGCACGCGAAATCGACCTGTAGCAGCGGGATCTTCTGACCAATCAGCCATGACGACACACCGTGCGCGAGCTTGAGCATCAGTTCCTGGCCGAGCGGGCCGATGCTGCCATACGCAGGGTTTGGACGCAGTTCGACCTGCGCCATCAGGTCGTCGCGGCGCGATGCGATGTGAAAGTCGTCGAGCACGATATGAAAGAACTGGCCGAAGCGATGCAGCGCGGTCTCGAGGTTGGGCGCGTCGAGCAGGCTGAGGCAAAGAAACTTCAACGTGCCGCTGCGAAACGGACGACTGAAGATGCCCGGCATTTCGTCGTCGAGTTCGATCGCGAGTGTGCGGTAGAGCGTGGAGAACTGTTCTTCCGTCACCCGCGCGCCGGCCGCGCCGCGCAGTTCGGGCGTGATACCAGCTTGCTCGAGATAGCGCTGCATGACGTCGAGCTGCGCGTCGGCGGCGGCGAGAAAGCCGTTGACGAGCGAGATAGGAACGGTGGCGCTGGGCGCTTGCATTCGTGATCCGGTCTGCGTGGCCTCGTCAGGACAGCGTGTTCAGCAATACGATGAAGTTGCGCTTGGCACGATAGGTCTGACGCATCTCAGCCAGTTCAGCGGCAAACTGCGCGTGCTCGCCGAGTTTGGCCCGCAACGCGCCGATGGCCTGCACGATTTCGAATGCTTCTCCATATTTTGCCGACACCGTACCTCTTTCAACAGTGCCATGTAGCAGATTCTGATAAACAACCAGAGCATCGCGCGGATGCGTCACGGCGCGCACGGCCGCCATCGGTTGAAAGATCTGGGTTGCGACGGGACCGCCTGTAAAAGCATTCCATGCAGCCTCGTTGTCGCGCTCCTCAAGATGCATCTTGACCAGTTCGGTACGCGTCGTCGTGTCCCATACACTGCGCTTCGCTTTTCCCGACTCTTCTTTCTGGACGCAATCCCACATGTGTTCGAGCGCCCGTCGGCGCGTTTCGTCATGCGTGCCGGTTGTGCTCGCAACGTCCATCAGATCATGGAATGCGCGGGCGCTGATATGTGACACGAAACACCGCCACGCGTAAGCATCTGCCTTGTCGAACTCACCGCGACTCAGATACGCGTCGACGCAGAAGCTCAGCAGCGATCGATCGGGATTCTTTTTCGATGCTTCGATGCCTCGCTCTGCCCATGCGATGCCCTCATCCAGGCGGCCATGTTCCCGGCAGAGTCGGGCGATCGTCAAGAATCGATACGGGGTCGACAGGTCCTTTGATTCGATACGAATCAGCGCGTCGATGTCGCCGTCGAACACTGCCAGGGCGGACATTGCGTGACCGACCTTCGAGCGGCGTCGGTCGGAGCCGTAGGCGTTGTCGCTGGAATCAGGCGCCGCAAGCGCGCTCCATTGCTCGTTGAGCAAGTCGCGATAGATCGGCAACCCCGCATCGCCTAGCACATCGGCATAAGCCGGAAGCGCATCGCGAAACGTGCCCCATTTGCCCTCCGTCTGAAGGCGGAAAAGCCGCTCCGCGAGCTTGTCCGGATCGGGGCGGGTCCGTTCGCACGCTTCGAGGTGGATGCCCGCGAGTTCCTGGATGGCGGGCATCACATGGCCGTTCGAATCGTCCATTCGCTCCAGGCTGTTTTCAGACTCGACGATCGCGAGTTCGGCGAGTTCGACGACGTCAGCCGCATGGGGTCCGTTGAGCCGCGCCCTCAGTACGTCGCACAACGAATACAGACCATCTGCATACTCGGCGACCTCCCGCCAGTCGTGCACCACGCGCCTGACGCGCGTCGCCTGCCGCACGGCCGATCTCATGCCCGGCAAATCGCTCGCATGGCTTGCACGCGCGGCCAGCAGCAGCTTGTCGCGAAGCGCCACGTCACGCTCGACCGCTTCCATCAACCAGGTTCTAAGCGCTTCCGCATCCAGCGACGACACATATTCTTGAACCTGTTCCGCGTAGGTCTTTCGCTTCTTGCGCGGCTTTTTCGGTTGTGGCTCTTCTTCGGGCGGGAACACCTCCGCGCCGGAATTTTCCAGCCACGACAGCGCGACGGCGACCGCGTGCTTGCAAAATGCCGCCGCCCGGCTGACGGGACAATCACAGTGGCACGTCAGTGCGCCGTATCGAGTGGTCAGCTCGACGTTGTACGGTTCGGTGCCGCGCACGATAGCGCGCACGCTGCCGTCGCTCGCCTCGAGGCGCGATACCTTGCCGCCATGGAAATAGGCTTTGCCGCGTGCGAAGGTTTTCTCGTCGCTGCGCGACAGCACCTCGGCCAAAGTGAGGACGTCTGCGAGGTTCGCGGATTGAGACATTGGAAAGCTCTTGAGCAAGGGCGAATTCAGGTAGGCGGACCCGTGATGCAAACCGTCAAGGGGATGACGGGAACCATGCCAGCATGTTGCAATTCTGGTGGCAGCAGCATGAAGACGCAAGCTCGCGCCCCGCTTCCTGTCACGCAGGCGCATGCCGCGACGAGCTTGAAAGGCCTAAGGAGATTTGGTGGGCCGGGTGGGAGTCGAACCCACGGTGTCCTTTCGGAGGCGGATTATGAGTCCGCTGCCTGCAACCAGCACGGCGTCCGGCCCAACGATGCTTCGCAATGGAAGCTGGAGAAGACCAACAAAAAGACCCGGTCTGAAGGCCGGGCCTGTCCGTCGATTGGCCGACATACTACACGAAAACAGGGCTTCCGGGATCGCTTCGCTGAACAAAACGATCGGGAAGCCCTGATTGTCTACTGCGTATAAAGGCCAGCAAGCCGGCTCGATCAATTGCCTTCGAGGAACGACTTCAGCTTGTCCGACCGGCTCGGGTGACGCAGCTTGCGCAGCGCCTTCGCCTCGATCTGACGGATACGCTCACGCGTCACGTCGAACTGCTTGCCGACTTCTTCCAGCGTGTGGTCCGTGCTCATTTCGATACCGAAACGCATGCGCAACACTTTCGCCTCGCGCGGCGTCAGCGAATCGAGCACGTCCTTCACGACATCGCGCATGCTGGCGTGCAATGCGGCGTCGGCCGGCGCAACCGTGTTGTTGTCCTCGATGAAGTCGCCCAGATGCGAATCGTCGTCGTCGCCGATCGGCGTTTCCATCGAGATCGGCTCCTTCGCGATCTTCATGATCTTGCGGATCTTGTCTTCCGGCATCTCCATCTTCTCGGCCAGCGTTGCCGGATCCGGCTCGAGGCCGGTTTCCTGCAGAATCTGACGCGAGATACGGTTCATCTTGTTGATCGTCTCGATCATGTGAACCGGAATACGAATGGTGCGCGCCTGGTCCGCGATCGAACGCGTGATGGCCTGACGGATCCACCACGTCGCGTACGTCGAGAACTTGTAGCCGCGGCGATATTCGAACTTGTCCACGGCCTTCATCAGGCCGATGTTGCCTTCCTGAATCAGATCCAGGAACTGCAGGCCACGGTTCGTGTACTTCTTCGCAATCGAAATCACGAGACGCAGATTCGCCTCGGTCATTTCGCGCTTCGCCTGACGCGCCTTCAGTTCGCCCGCCGCCATCTGGCGGTTGGTTTCCTTCAGGTCCTTCAGCGGCAGCACGACGCGCGCCTGCAAGTCGAGCAGACGCTGCTGCTGCTCGCGGATAGCCGGCACGTTACGCGACAGGATCGCGCTATACGCGTGATTCTCCGTGACGATCTTGTCGGCCCATTCGAGGTCCGTTTCATTGCCCGGAAAACGCGCGATGAACTCCGCACGCGGCATGCCGCACTTGTCGACGACCGTGTGCAGGATCTGACGCTCGACCTGACGCACTTCGTCCACCTGCGCGCGCAGCGTGTCGCACAGACGCTCGACGGTACGCGCGGTGAAGCGGATCATCATCAGCTCTTCCTGAATGGTTTCCTGCGCCTTCAGGTAGGACTTCGACTTGTAGCCTTCCTTTTCGAACGCGCGGCGCATCTTGTCGAACCATTCGCTGATCAGCGCGAACTTTTCGAGCGACATGCGTTTCAGTTCTTCGAGCTGGGCGGCGTTGGCCGTCGCCTGCGCGGCGCCGTCGTCGTCTTCCTCTTCTTCCTCGTCCGCCTCTTCCTCTTCTTCTTCCTCGTTCTCGATCGCTTCGGCTTCCTGTTCGGAGAAGCCGTCGGTGTCTTCGGCGTTCGCGTCGATCAGGCCGTCGACGAGTTCGTCGATGCGGATCTCTTCATTCGCGACGCGCTCGGCCATGGCCAGAATGTCGGCGATCGTGGTCGGGCAGGCGGAGATGGCCATCACCATGTGCTTCAGGCCGTCTTCGATGCGCTTGGCGATTTCGATTTCGCCTTCGCGCGTAAGCAGCTCGACCGTGCCCATCTCGCGCATGTACATACGCACCGGGTCGGTCGTGCGGCCGAACTCGGAATCGACGGTAGAGAGCGCGACTTCCGCTTCCTCTTCCACTTCGTCGTCCGACGAAGCGTTGGGCGCGTTGTCGTTCAGCAGCAGGGTTTCGGCATCGGGCGCCTGTTCGTAGACGGCGACACCCATGTCATTGAACGTGCTGATGATGCCTTCGATCGCCTCGGTTTCCGTGAAGTTGTCCGGGAGGTGGTCATTGATCTCGCCGTAGGTGAGGAAGCCCCGCTCCTTGCCGAGCTTGATCAGCGCGCGCAGCTTCGAGCGGCGCTCTTCGAGCTCCTCGACGGTGCCGGGCTGCGAAGACGCGAACGCGTCCTTGAGCAGCGCCTTCTCCTTTGCGCGACGGTCGCGTGCCTTGACCTTTTCGACCTTGCCCGTAGCGGGAGTTGCGGCTGCTTCTTCGCTCGGGGATGCGTCGTCATCGACGGATACTTCGTTCAGCTTTTTCGTCATGGAGTTCGCCATACCGGCTGTAGTCTCGACTGCCGGCTGCTGGACGACAGCCGGTTGAACCGTGGATACCAAAGACTCGCGGGGAGCCGCATCGTCCTGCGCGACATCCGCTTCCCTTTCGCTGCTGACTCCCTGCCGCTTCGCCACCGATGTCACCGACTTCGATGTCACCGATGCCGCTCGCGCGGCCGATGCGGTCGAGGCTCTTTTCCGGGCAACCGGCGTAGCAGCGGTTTCGGCAGACTTTTTCGGTGTGGAAGGAGCCGACCTGGCTGCACTGACCCTGGTGGTCGTTTTCGGCTCGTCCGAGCCGCTGCCTGTCGCCTTTTTTCCGCCTGTAGTCTTTACCATTGCAATCGCCTTATATCGCCTTTGCCTGGAGAAAAACAAAACCGCTGAAATCTTTTAATTATAGCATTCGGCCTTTCAGCGCTTCCCTTTCACTGCCCGCGCTGACGCTTCATGTCAGCGCACGTCCTGCTTAATTCCTGATACTCCAGCAACTCCTCCGGGGTGTGCCTCGACTGACGCGACAATTCATCCAGCCGCTCGCTATAAGCGTCGTAACGCATTTTCAGAATGGCCGCTTTCAATTCTTCCCCGGCGAGGCGCTCGTGTTCACGGCGCTCCTCGGCCACCGTCGCGTCTTCGGGATTCTTCAACAGCAGATCCCGAACGTTTTCATCATAGTCCAGAATTTCCCGGAAGATTTCCTCGAAGGTGGGGGCGTTAGCCCCGTTTCGCAACAGGTCCGACAGCAACTGGAACTCGGCCGTGTCGCCCAACCCGCGGGCATGCGTCGTCACCTCCTCGAACAGTTCGCCGTGCCGCGTGACTGTGAGCAGCGCCTGCTCTTCCTCCTCACCGAGCACCGCGACGATACGCGGGTGCATCACCAGATTGCGCAGCGCCCGCTGCTCGATCCCCGTCACGCTGCGCCGGTCCTTGCGGGCAGGCGCGCTGCGTGCTACTGCGGCGATCCGCGCGTCGACCTCGCATAACGCGGCCACTTCCTCGAACGGCACGTCGAGACGGTCGGCGAACATATGCATGATCTGCGCGCGCAACGCGTTGGCGGGCAGCATCTGCAATAGCGGCTTGGCGTCGAACAGCGCCCGCGCGCGCCCTTCCGGCTGGTCCAGCTCCTTGCCCGCCAGCACTTCATTCAACAGGAACTGCGACAGCGGCATCGCGCGGCGCACCTGCTCCGCGAAGGCTTCCGTGCCGAATTCGCGGACGTAGCTGTCGGGATCGTGCTCGGCCGGCAGGAACAGGAAGCGGATGGTGCGGTTGTCGGCGGCATGCGGCAGGCAGGCGTCGAGCGCGCGGCGGGCCGCGCGCCGTCCGGCCGAGTCGCCGTCGAAGCTGAACACCACGGTATCCGTCTGCCGCATCAGTTTCTGCACATGAATCGGCGTGCAGGCGGTGCCGAGCGTCGCAACCGCGTTCTCGAAACCCCACTGGGCCAGCGCAACCACGTCCATATACCCTTCGACGACCAGCACGTACCCCTGCTCGCGGATCGCAAGCCGCGCCTCGAACAGGCCGTACAGCTCGCTGCCTTTGTTAAATAAAGGCGTTTCGGGCGAATTCAAATACTTGGGCTCGCCACCGTCCAGCACGCGCCCGCCAAAACCGATCACCTGGCCTTTCACGTTGCGGATCGGGAACATCACGCGCTCGCGGAAACGGTCGTAGCGGCGGTTCTGACCCTGCGCGTCGGACTTCTCGCTGACGATCACGAGACCCGCCTCGACGAGCGCGTCGTCCCGATAGTTGGGGAATGCCGTTTCGAGGTTCTGCCAGCCATCGGGCGCGTAGCCGAGGCCGAAGCGCTTGGCGATCTCGCCCGTCAGGCCGCGCTTTTTCAGGTACTGGATGGCGTTAGGCGCGCCGCGCAGTTGCGCCTTGTAGAAGTCGCTGGCCGTCGACATGAGGTCGGACAGCGCTGTCGTCACGGCCTTCGAGACGGCGGGCGCATAGCCTTCACCGCCCGGACCGCCGGCTCCCGCGCCGCCGCCACGCATCGGCGAAGGCTCTTGCGGCACGGTGAGCCCGACGGATTGGGCGAGTTCGTTGACGGCTTCCGGGAAGGAAAGCGCCGCATGCTCCATCAAAAACCCGATGGCCGTGCCGTGCGCGCCACAGCCGAAACAATGATAGAACTGCTTAGTCGGACTAACGGTGAACGAAGGGCTCTTCTCGTTATGGAACGGGCAGAGTCCCATGAAGTTCGCGCCGCCTTTTTTCAGCTGCACATACCGGCCCACCACGTCGACGATATCGACGCGGTTCAGCAGGTCTTGCAGAAAGGAATGCGGGATCACAATGCAGACGCGGCCTTAAAAAGAATGAGGCAAGGGTGCGCAACGCACCCGGCCATGCGCGCAGCGCCGGAACGGGGCGCACATGGCGGAAAACGACACCGGGCTTACTTCGACAGCGCGGCCTTGACCTGCGCGGACACGGCCGTCATGTCGGCCTTGCCGGCGAGCTTCGGCTTGAGCACGCCCATCACCTTGCCCATGTCCTGCGGGCCGGTGGCGCCGACCTGCGCGACGGCCGCCTGCACTTCGGCTGCCACTTCCGCGTCCGACAGCTGCGCGGGCATGTAGGCGCTCAACACGTCCAGCTCGGCCTTTTCCTTGTCGACGAGATCGGTGCGGCCGGCCGTTTCGAACTGGGCGATCGAGTCCTTGCGCTGCTTGATCATCTTGTCGACGACGGCTGTCACGGCGGCGTCATCCAGTTCCACGCGATCGTCGACCTCACGCTGCTTGATGGCAGCAAGCAGCAGACGGATCGTGCCGAGACGCTCGGTTTCGCGCGCGCGCATCGCTGCTTTCATGTCGTCGTTGATTCGGACTTTGAGACTCATCGTTCACCTGAATGCGTGGAGGGTTTGAAATACGGGTGAAGACGCGGCGTAGAGCGCAAAAACCCGCTTGGGATCGTTCCTCAAGCGGGTTAGTGCCAAATACGCGGTGAACCGTGCACCTGGATACGGCCTTGCGGAGCGTGGACCGAAGTGGCCTTTCGCGCCTTGCGGCGTGAGCGGCCTCTTTCGCGGCCAGTTACCGCAAGCGCCGGCATGCTCCCGCGCCGTCACCTCGTGTGAGCCGCCGCTTTCGCTCAAGAGACCCGGCGAGCACCGCGACTTCACTTTGAATCAGTAAAACTTCTTGGGCAGTTGCTGGCTGCGCAGGCGCTTGAAATGGCGCTTCACTGCAGCTGCTTTCTTTCGCTTGCGCTCGGATGTCGGCTTCTCGTAAAACTCGCGCGCACGAAGTTCGGTCAACAGCCCGTTCTTTTCTATCGTGCGCTTGAAGCGGCGCATCGCGACTTCAAAAGGCTCGTTTTCTTTTAAGCGGATCGTCGTCATTTTTCAATAACGGAGCTTGGCCAAGATTGGAAAGTATAGCAGTTGTTTCCCACAATCACACAAGGGTGTCAAGCCCTTATGTGACGGGCGTTTGCGCCCGTTTTCACGGGCTACCCGGCAGCCGCGAATTCCGCCGCTGCCTGCCCGGCCGCCACACCCGACGCCCACGCCCACTGGAAGTTGTAGCCGCCTAGCCAGCCCGTCACATCGACGGCCTCGCCGATGAAATACAGCCCCGGCACGCGCGCGCTCATCATCGTCGCCGACGACAGCTCGCGCGTATCGACGCCGCCGCGCGTCACCTCGGCCTTCTTGTAGCCTTCCGTGCCGTTCGGCGTGAGCGTCCAGCGCGACAGCGCCTCGCCGACCCGGCGCAGCGACTTGTCGGGCAGATCGGCGAGCCGCGCGTCGGCGGGTACGCCGTGGGTCTGCAGCCAGACATGCGCGAGGCGCGCGGGCACCCATTCGGCGAGCAGAGTGCCGATCTGGCGCTTCGTCGCCGTTTTGGCCTCCAGCAACGCGGCGATGGCATCCTGCTCGGGCAGCAGATTGACGTGCACCGGCTCGCCAGGCTGCCAGTAGCTGGAGATCTGCAGCACGCCTGGGCCCGACAACCCGCGATGCGTCAGCAGCAGGTCTTCGACGAACTCGCCGCCCGTTTTCTTCGCCCCCGTCGCCAGATGCACTTCCAGCGACACACCCGACAGCTCCGAAAACGGCTGCCAGTCGGCGGGAGCGAACGTCAGCGGGACGAGCGCCGGGCGCGTGTCGATCAGCTTGTGTCCGAACTGCTTCGCGATCCGGTAGCCGAAATCGGTTGCGCCGATTTTCGGAATCGACAGACCGCCCGTCGCGATCACCAGCGCGCGGGCGCGAATCGGGCCGGAGCGCGTGTCGAGCGTGAAGCCGTCGGAATCGGCGTGGCGCACCTGCTCGACGGCGAGCGGCCGGCGCCACGCGATACTGCCCGCGTCGCATTCGCTCTTGAGCACGTCGATGACGGCGTCGCTCGACTGGTCGCAGAAGAGTTGCCCTTTGTGCTTCTCGTGCCACGTTACCCGGTACTGCTTGAGCAGCGCCATGAAATCGCGCGGCGTGTAGCGCGCCAGCGCCGAACGGCAGAAATGCGGATTCGCCGACAGATAATTGTTCGGACCGGCGTATAGATTCGTGAAGTTGCAGCGGCCGCCGCCCGAGATGCGGATTTTCTCGGCGAGCCGCGCCGCGTGGTCGATCAGCACCACGCGCCGGCCGAGCTGCCCCGCCACCGATGCGCACATCATGCCCGCCGCGCCCGCGCCGATTACGGCGATATCGAAGGATTCCATGGGGCTGCATTGTAACCGCCACGCCGGGCGCGCCCGGCGGCGCGGTGCCTGCGCTGCTATACTTTCAGGTTCCTTTTTTGATGTTTCGGGCGGTACTTCAGGCGCCCGATCGACGGTCGAATCATGCTCGTTCTCGGCATAGAAAGCTCCTGCGACGAAACTGGTCTCGCGCTCTACGACACGGAGCGCGGGCTGCTCGCGCATGCGCTCCATTCGCAGATCGCGATGCATCGCGAATATGGCGGCGTGGTGCCGGAACTGGCTTCGCGCGACCATATCCGGCGGGCGCTGCCGCTGCTCGAAGAGGTGCTTGAGCGCTCGGGTGCCGCGCGCGGCGACATCGACGCGATCGCCTACACGCAGGGCCCGGGGCTCGCGGGCGCGCTGCTGGTCGGCGCGAGTATCGCCAATTCGCTGGCGATGGCGTGGAACAAGCCGACGATCGGCATTCATCATCTGGAAGGCCATTTGCTGTCGCCGTTGCTCGTCGACGAGCCGCCGCCGTTTCCGTTCGTCGCGTTGCTGGTGTCGGGCGGACATACGCAACTGATGCGGGTGACGGACGTGGGCGTCTATGAGACTCTGGGCGAGACCCTCGACGACGCAGCCGGTGAAGCCTTCGACAAGACCGCGAAGCTGTTGGGGCTCGGGTATCCTGGCGGGCCGGAAGTGTCGCGGCTGGCGGAGTTCGGCACGCCGGGGGCTGTCGTGCTGCCGCGTCCGATGCTGCATTCCGGTGATCTGGATTTCAGTTTCAGCGGGCTGAAGACGGCTGTGCTGACGCATGTGAAGAAGCTTGGCAGCAACGTGTGCGAGCAGGCCAAGGCTGATCTGGCGCGCGGTTTTGTCGACGCGGCCGTCGATGTGCTGGCTGCCAAATCGCTCGCGGCGCTGAAGAAGACCAGGCTAAAACGGCTTGTCGTGGCGGGGGGTGTCGGTGCGAACCGGCAGTTGCGTGAGGCGCTCTCGGCAGCCGCGAAGATGCGCGGATTTCATGTGCATTATCCGGATCTTTCGCTGTGCACTGATAACGGCGCGATGATTGCGCTTGCCGGCGCGCTGCGGTTGGAGCGCTGGCCCGCGCAGGCTGGGAATGACTATGCTTTTACCGTGAAGCCACGGTGGGATCTGGATTCTCTGGCGAGGTGAGGTTTTTTTGTCTGCCAGGGGCATTCGGTGGGACCCTCGCGGGGGGGCGTTGCCGTTCGGTGTTGTTGGCTTTTGCGCTGGCATCCGTGCTTTGTTATCGCGCTTCACGCGTTGCCGTTCGGTGTTTTTGGGCTCTGCGCTGGCATCCGCGATTCGTTAGCTTGCTTCACGCGTTGCCGCTCGGTGTTTTTGGCCTTTGCGCTGGCATCCGCAATTCGTTAGCGTGCTTCAAGCGTCGCCCCTGTGCGGGGCGGCACCTACTTTTCTTTGCCGCCGCAAAGAAAAGTAGGCAAAAGAAAGCGGCTCACACCGCCAGCCCGTGTTCTTATCCACGGGCCCCCAACGTCCCCACGCCTCACACGGCAGCGCCCTTGTTCGTGCGCGTTGCCAGCGCGCTAAATGAGCGCCTCACCCACTTCAAATACTCGTGCACAGGCTAACGGCAGCGAATGGTATCGGCCGCCCAGGTGGCAAACTGTGTGTAGGCCCTCGGTGCTTCACACGCCTCACTTCGGACCGACAGCACGCGCATACCTAAATGTAGGAGCGCCGAGCTATACGACGCGACAACCTACACACAGTTTGCCACCTGGGCGGCCGTGGACTGCCTGGCGGGGCGTGCTGAAATGCGGGTGCGTGAGGCGGGTGAGGCGCACCGCAAGAGCGTTGGCAACGAGCGCGAACAGGAAAGTTGCCGTGTGAAGCGTAAGACCCTTTGGGGGCCCTCAGGCAAGTATTAGCACTGGCGGTGTGAGCCGCTTTCTTTTGCCTACTTTTCTTTGCGGCGGCAAAGAAAAGTAGGTGCCGCCCCGCACAGGGGCAACGCGTGAAGCGCGCCAACAATTCGCGGATGCCAGCGAAAAGGCAAATCACGGATGCCAGCGAAAGCAAAAGCAAATCGCGGATGCCAGCGCAGAGCCCAAAAACACCGAACGGCAACGCGTGAAGCGCGATAACAAAGCACGGATGCCAGCGAACCTCAAGCCCTCTTCTCAATCACCGCATAAGCCGAATGATTATGAATAGACTCGAAGTTCTCCGCTTCGAGCACATAGGCAACAATCCGCTTATCTGCATTCAACCGCTGCGCGACATCGCGCACCAGGTCTTCGACGAACTTCGGATTCTCATAAGCGCGCTCGGTGACGAACTTCTCATCCGGCCGCTTGAGCAGGCCCCACAACTCACACGAAGCCTCTTCTTCCGCAATACGGATCAAATCCTCGACGGGAACGTCATCGACCAGCTCAGCGTCAATCGTCACATGCGAGCGCTGATTATGCGCACCATACTGCGAAATCTTCTTCGAACACGGGCACAGGCTGGTAACCGGCACCAGAACCTTAAGAAACAACCGCGTGGCGCCATCGCGCGAATCGCCCGTCAACGTCACTTCGTAGTCCAGCAGACTTTGCACGCCCGAGACCGGCGCCGTCTTGTTCACGAAGTACGGAAACGTCACCTCGATACGGCCCGCAGGCGCCTCCAGCTTCTCCAGCATCGAAGCGAGCATCGCGCGAAACGCAGCAGAATCCAGCGGCGTCTTGTTCTCTTCAAGCAACGCGACGAACCGCGACATATGCGTGCCCTTCACCTCGGCAGGCAAATGAACATCGAGATTCCACGTGCCAATGGTCGGCTGCACGCTGCCGTCCGGCGTACGAACCGTCAACGGATGACGCACCGCCTTCACACCCACCCGCTGAATCGGAATCTGGCGGGTGTCGACCGTGCTCTGCACGTCAGGCATCACGAAAGCGGGGTTCATCTGGTTCATGTTCTTGTCCTCAACTTGCAGCGCGAATCGACGCGCAAAATGACAACCGCCGGCTTGCGCCGGCGGAGCCCGGCGGTATGTAACCCGCCGATTCATATTCGAGTAGATGCAACGGGCCGCTTTCCTGTTCCCGCGGCCCGCTATGTTAAGCGACGCGTTTGACCGACTTGCCGCTCGCGTGCTCCACAAATCGCTCGCGGATGGACTTCGCGATGCCTGCAGCATCCAGCCCACACGACGCCAGCAGCTTCGCCGGATCCCCGTGATCGATGAAGCGATCGGGAAGGCCCAATTGTAGTACGGGTCGGATAACCCCACTCTCCATCATGGCTTCCACGCATGCCGAGCCCGCACCGCCCATCACGCAGCCTTCTTCCACCGTGACGATGGCGTCGTGCGTTTCAGCCAGCTCGCGCACGAGATCGGCGTCGATCGGCTTCACGAAGCGCATGTTGGCGACCGTCGCGTCCAGTTGCTCCGCTGCCGCAAGCGACGGCGCGACCATCGTGCCGAACGCGAGAATCGCAATGCGCTTGCCGGCCGGCTGCGTCGATTGACGACGGACTTCACCCTTGCCGAGCGGCAGCGCAGCCATCTGCTTGACCGTTGCGACACCCGTGCCCGCGCCGCGCGGATAGCGCACGGCCGTCGGGTTCGGCTGCTGCAGCGCCGTGTACAGCATCTGGCGACACTCGTTTTCATCCGACGCCGCCATCACCGTCATGTTCGGGATGCAGCGCAGGAACGCGAGATCGTACGCGCCCGCGTGCGTCGCGCCGTCCGCACCGACGAGGCCCGCACGATCGATTGCAAACACAACAGGCAGGTTCTGCAGCGCGACGTCGTGGATCAGCTGGTCATACCCGCGTTGCAGGAACGTCGAGTAGATCGCGACGACCGGCTTGAGCCCTTCCGTTGCGAGGCCGCCCGCGAACGTAACGGCATGCTGCTCGGCAATGCCGACGTCGTAGTAGCGATCCGGGAAACGCTTTTCGAATTCGACCATGCCCGAGCCTTCGCGCATCGCAGGCGTGATGCCGACCACGCGCGAATCCAGTTCGGCCGCGTCGCACAGCCATTCGCCGAACACCTGCGTATAGGTCTTCTTGGCGGGCGTCGTCGACGGCTTGATGCCTTCGGCCGGGTTGAACTTGCCGGGGCCGTGGTACAGCACGGGATCAGCCTCGGCGAGCTTGTAGCCCTGGCCCTTCTTCGTCACGACGTGCAGGAATTGCGGACCGCGCAGCTCGCGGATGTTCTGCAGCGTCGGGATCAGCGAGTCCAGATCGTGACCGTCGATCGGTCCGATGTAGTTGAAGCCGAACTCTTCGAACAGCGTGGCCGGGACGATCATGCCCTTCGCGTGCTCTTCGAGCTTGCGCGCCAGGTCCAGCACGGGCGGCGCGTGGCGCAGCACCCGTTCGACGCCGGCGCGCGCGGCCGCATAAAAGCGGCCCGACATCAAACGCGCGAGATGGCGATTCAGCGCGCCGACGGGCGGCGAAATCGACATGTCGTTGTCGTTGAGGATGACGAGCAGCGGCACGTCGTCTTCGACACCGGCATTGTTCATCGCCTCGAAGGCCATGCCCGCCGTCATCGCGCCGTCGCCGATCACGGCGATCGCGAAGCGGTCTTCGCCGCGCAGCTTGCTGCCGATCGCCATGCCGAGCGCCGCCGAGATCGACGTGCTCGAATGCGCGGTGCCGAACGTGTCGTACGGCGACTCGTCGCGCTTCGGAAAGCCCGAGATGCCGCCCAACTGGCGTAGCGAGTGCATCTGGTCGCGGCGGCCCGTCAGAATCTTGTGGGGATAGGTCTGATGACCCACGTCCCAGACGATGCGGTCGCGCGGCGTGTCGAACACGTAGTGCAGCGCGATCGTCAGTTCGACCGTGCCGAGGTTGGACGACAGGTGGCCGCCCGTCTGCGACACGCTGTCGAGCACGAAGGCTCGCAACTCGTCGGCAAGCGGTTGCAACTGGCGGCGATCGAGGCGGCGCAGGTCCGCGGGGTCGTCAATGGTTTTCAGCAAGTCGTACATCGTCGTTCCATTGTAGGAAAACTTACGCGCCCGCACTTCATTCGCGCACACCCGAAAAGTCTTGTGCGGGCGGCGGGCTTTCGCGTTACAGCTACATCAGCTGACCCGGTTCACCACGAGGTCAGCCAGCTCGGCGAGCCGCTGCGCGCGGGCGCCAAAAGGTGCAAGCGCCTGGTGCGCGTCGCTGCGCAGTTGCGCAGCCAGCGCGCGCGAAGCGTCGAGCCCGATGATCGACACGTAGGTCGGCTTGCCGTCCTTCGCGTCCTTTCCAGCCGTCTTGCCGAGCGTCGCGGAATCGGTCGTGACGTCGAGAATGTCGTCGACGACCTGAAACGCGAGGCCCACAGCAGCCGAATAGGCATCCAGCGACTTCAGCATCGCCGCGTCGTGCGCTTCGCCTGCCAGCGCGCCCATGCGCACGGCTGCGCGCAGCAGCGCGCCCGTCTTCAGGCGGTGCATCGTTTCGAGTTGCGGGCGCGTCAGCGTGTGGCCGACGCTCGCCAGATCGATCGCCTGGCCGCCCGCCATGCCGATCGAACCGCTCGCGAGCGCCAGTTCGCGCACCAGCGCGGCCTGCTGCGCCGGCGCGAGCACATCCGATGTCAGCGCAACGAAAGCTTGCGACTGCAGCGCATCGCCGACCAGCAGTGCCGTCGCTTCGTCATATTTGACATGTACCGTGGGCTTGCCGCGGCGCAGTTCGTCGTCATCCATGCAGGGCATGTCATCGTGCACGAGCGAATAGACGTGGATCATCTCCAGCGCCGCCGACGCCGCGTCGAGGCACTCGGCCTTCGCGCCCGTCAGCTCGCCCGCCGCGTGGCACAGCAGCGGGCGCACCCGCTTGCCGCCGCCCAGCACGGCGTAGCGCATTGCTTCATGCAGCCGGGCGGGCTCGATCGAGTCCGCCGGCAAGTATTGTTCGAGTGCGCCCTCTACCCGGTCCAGCACCGAGCGCATCCATTGTTCGAAGGTCATAGATCGTCTCCGCTGTCGGCAGCGGTTGTACCTGCTGTGTTCACGGGAAGCGGCTTGAGCGTTTCGCCATCGAGGACGCGCACCTGCTGCTCCACCTTTTCGAGTTGTTGCTGGCAGAACGCCACGAGCACAGCGCCGCGCCGGTAAGCCGCCAGCGACTCTTCCAGATTGAGGCTGCCGCCCTCCATGCGCCCGACGAGCCCCTCCAGTTCCGCCAGCGCCGCCTCGTAGCTCTCGGGCAGCGGTGAATTGTCGGAACCTTCGGTGCCGGTGGGGGACAAACCAGCCGTATCGGTGGAAGCCGTCTTCGCCATGAATCGTCGCAAAATTAAAACAAGTCGGACATTCTACGGCAAAAGCGAGATTTTCGACCTGCGAGCCCACCAATGGGTGTCGGCACGGCCATTGCGCAACACTTTGGACGATAGAAATAAATCCAACGTTTGCGCGGCGAAATCGCGAGCTTCCCCGACATTTTTAACCCAAATCAGGTACTTAAGCGCCCCAAGGAGGGGGAAACAGGTATAATCGCGGGCTCCCTAAATCGAATCTTCGATGGTTGGGTTGTTCACTGCTTTCACGTCTTCATCGGGAGTGGGAATGTCCAATCTGAGCAATGCATTGCAGCTCAAGGCTATCCACAGCCAGCTGCCAGTCACGGCTTACTTTGACCAGGCGCTCCACGAGCGCGAACTCGAAACCCTTTTCAAGAAAGGTCCTCGCTACGTCGGGCACGAACTCATGGTTCCCGAAGCGGGTAACTATTTCGCCTTGCCCAGCGAACGCGAGGGGCGCGTGCTCGTCCGCAACCAGCAGTCGCAGATCGAACTGCTGTCGAACGTGTGCCGCCACCGTCAGGCGATCATGCTGAACGGCCGCGGGCAGACGGAGAACATCGTCTGTCCCCTGCACCGCTGGACCTACGACCTGAACGGTCAGTTGCTCGGCGCGCCGCATTTCGCCGACAACCCCTGCCTGAATCTCGGCGCCACTCCGCTGCAAAGCTGGAACGGCCTGCTGTTCGAAACGCAGGGCCGCGACGTCGCGAAAGACCTCGCGCGCCTCGGCACGGCAAAGCACTTCGACTTCACGGACTACATGTTCGATCACGTCGAAGTGCACGAGTGCAACTACAACTGGAAGACCTTCATCGAGGTCTATCTCGAGGACTATCACGTCGTGCCGTTCCATCCGGGCCTCGGCAGCTTCGTCAACTGCGACGATCTGAAGTGGGAGTTCGGCGACTGGTACAGCGTGCAGACGGTCGGCGTGCACAACGAGCTCGCGCGTCCGGGCAGCCCGACGTATCGCAAGTGGCACGACGAAGTGCTGCGCTACCGCGACGGCAAGATGCCCGAGTTCGGCGCGATCTGGATGGTGTACTACCCGGGCATCATGGTCGAGTGGTATCCGCATGTGCTCGTCGTGTCGTGGCTGATTCCGCGCGGTCCGCAGAAAACGACCAACGTCGTCGAGTTCTATTACCCTGAGGAAATCGCGCTGTTCGAGCGCGACTTCGTCGAAGCGGAGCGCGCCGCGTACATGGAAACGGCGCGCGAAGACGACGAAATCGCCGAACGCATGGACGCCGGCCGCCGCGCGCTGCTGGAGCGCGGCGAATCGCAGGTCGGTCCGTATCAGAGCCCGATGGAAGACGGCATGCAGCACTTCCACGAGTTCCTGCGCCGCGAACTCGGCACGGTCTGAGCGCGCGCCGCGAGCGGCATCCACGGCTTCATACAAGGAATGACGGGCTTCGGCCCGTCATTTTTGTTTAGACTAGAGATATCGTTCGGCGCTGCCGAAATCAGTCTCTCAGGAGCCGTCATGCCACACACTCACTACACCACGCTGATCTCCGCAAGCAATCTCGCCGAACGTCTGGCCGCCGCGCCGGGCAGCGTGTTCATCGTCGATTGCCGTTTCGATCTCGCCGATACCGACTCTGGCGAAAAAGCCTACGCGGCGGGTCATCTGCCGCAAGCGCACTACCTGCATCTCGACCGCGATCTGTCCGGGCCGAAGACGGGCAGCAACGGACGTCATCCGTTGCCGGACCGTCAGAAGCTGGTCGACCGGCTCGCCGCGCTCGGCCTCAAACAAGGCCAGCAAGTGGTCGCGTACGACGCGCAAGGCGGAATGTACGCCGCGCGTCTGTGGTGGCTGCTGCGCTGGCTGGGTCACGATTCCGCCGCGCTGCTCGACGGCGGGCTGCAGGCGTGGGAAGCCGCCGGCCACCCGCTGACACAGGACGCGCCGCCGCAGACGAGCGGCGACTTCAAGGCGGGCGCACCGCTGGCCGTGACCGTGGATGCGCAAGCCGTGGAACGCAACATCGGCACGAAGGAACGCGTGGTGATCGACGCGCGCGCGGCTGACCGTTATCGCGGCGAGAACGAAACGCTGGATCGCGTGGGCGGCCACATTCCGGGCGCGCGCAACCGCTTCTTCAAGGACAACCTGACGGCAGACGGGCGCTTCAAGTCCGCACACACGCTGCGCGACGACTTCAACGCGGTGATTCCCGCGGGCGTGTCCGCCGAGCATGTGGTGCTGCAATGCGGCTCGGGCGTCACCGCTTGCCACAACGCGCTGGCGATGGAAATCGCCGGGCTGCATGGCGCGGCGCTGTACCCCGGATCGTGGAGCGAATGGAGTTCGGATACGTCGCGGCCTGTGGCGACGGGACCGAATCCGTAACCTCTTTGTTGACAGCGGTGCCGGCGACCGCGGACGATCGCCGGCACCGCACACGCAGGAAAACTCAACCCACTCCGTGCGCCTTGAACCATGCAAGCGTGCGGCGCCAACCGTCTTCGGCGTCGGCTTGCTTGTAGCTCGGCCGATAATCCGCAAAGAACGCATGCCCCGCGTCGTCATAGACGACAAACTCCGAGCCGCGCCCCGCCTGCGGCCCCTGCGCGATCGCCTGCTTCATCTTGTCGAGCGACTCCTGCGGGATGCTCTGGTCCTGCCGGCCGTACAGCCCCAGCACGGGCACCTGCAGATCGGACACGCGGTCGATCGGGTTGGCTGGCGTCATCGGCGTCTGGTTGCCGGCCACACGCCCATACCACGCAACCGCCGCCTTCAGCCGCGGATTGTGCTCCGCATACAACCACGCAATGCGCCCGCCCCAGCAGAAGCCGTTGATCCCCACCTTGTTCACATCGCCGCCATGCTCGCCTGCCCATTTGAAGGTCGCGTCGAGATCGGCGAGCACCTGCGAGTCGGGCACCTTGCTGACGAGTTGCTCGTTGAGCTGCTGCATCGACGGGTATTGGGTCGGATCGCCCTGGCGCTTATAAAGATCCGGCGCGATGGCCAGATAGCCCTGCTTCGCGAAGCGCCGGCAGACGTCGGCGATATGCTCGTGCACGCCGAAAATCTCATGAACCACGATGATCACGGGCAAATGCGTCTTGCCCTTGGGCTGTGCGCGATAGGCGGGCACCATCGTATCGCCCGATTTAATGCTGACTTCGCCCGCCTCCAGGCCCTCACTGTCCGTATGGATAGTCTGCGCGGACACGGGCAGCACGCATGCCGCGAAGCCCGTGCCGAGCGCCGCCTTGATGAAGGTGCGCCGGTCGAAGGGAACATGCGGAACGAGACTGTCGACTTCTGGCTTCAACATGCTGTGCTCCTCGTTTGGAATGGGTGGACGGCAAGGAGCCAACAGGATACGCGCAAAGCACATCCTGTTGCAGAAGCATCGATATCGATCAGTAGCGGTTCAATGAAGCGTCAATGAAGACTCAGTGCAGCTTGACGCGCGGCAGCGTCGTGCGCCGCAGCCAGTGCGCGAAGGTATCCAGCACCATGCGCGCATAGCCGTGCAGCGCGGCGATATGCAGCCGGTACAGCGACATATACATGAAGCGCGCGAACAGCCCTTCGATCAGCATGTTGCCGCCGATCACGCCGCCCATCAGATTGCCCACGGCGCTGAAGTGCCCGAGCGACACCAGCGAGCCGAAGTCGCGATACGTGAACTCCGGCAGCGGCCGGCCTTCGAGCCGGTTGCCGAGCGCCCGCAGCAGGAAGCTTGCCTGCTGGTGCGCGGCCTGCGCGCGCGGCGGCACGTTGCGTTCGTTGCCCGGCCACGCACACGCGGCACAATCGCCTAACGCGAACACGTTGTCGTCGATCATGGTCTGCAGCGTGGGACGCACTTCGAGCTGACCGAGCCTGTTCACGGGCAGGCCGTCGAGCTGGCTCAGCACGGGCGGCGCCTTGATGCCCGCCGCCCACACGGTCAGATCGGCGCGCACTGTCTTGCCGCTCGCGGTGCGCACGACGCCCGGCGCGACTTCCGCGACCGTCTCGCCGACCATCAGCTTCACGCCGAGCTTTTGCAGCAGCTCGGACGTGGCCGTCGATACGCGTTCCTGAAGCGCCGGCAGAATGCGCGGCCCGGCCTCGATCAGCACAATGCCGACATCGTGGCGCGGATCGAGCTTGTGCAGCCCATAGGCCGACAGCACCTGCGCCGTATTGCGCAGTTCCGCCGACAATTCGACACCCGTCGCGCCGCCGCCGACAATCGCGACCTGGATGCGCGGTTCCGTCGACGTCGTGCCGGGATTCGTTTCAACAGGTTCGTGCGCCTGATGCTCGGCCCGCATGCAGGCGGCGATCAGACGCTTGCGGAACCGCTCGGCCTGCTGAACGGTATCGAGTGCGAGTGAATATTCGGGCGCGCCCTGCACGCCGAAGAAGTGCGTCGTACTGCCGATCGCGATGACGAGCGTGTCGTATTCCAGAACCCGTTCGGGGAGCAGTTCGGCGCCGTCGTCGTCGAGCACGCGGCCAAGCCGGATGGACTTCGCCGTGCGGTCGAGGCCCACCAGTTCACCCTGTTGAAATTCGAAACCGTGCCAGCGCGCCTGCGCGGCGTACTCCAGCTCTTGCGTGAACGGGTCCATGCTGCCCGCCGCCACCTCGTGCAGCAGCGGCTTCCAGATATGGGTCGGATAACGATCGACCAGCGTGACCTGCGCGCGCGGCTCACCGCCGCTCTTTCTGCGCGCATAGCGATCGCCGAGCCGCGTCGCCAGCTCCAGGCCTCCCGCGCCTCCACCTACGACGACAAAACGATGCATCAGAACTCTCCGTATTGACCGATAAAGCTGTGCGTCGATGCGGCGCGCGTGCGTCCGCTGTGTAATCGCGTAGTGTCGATTGTCGGCGAGCAACGGGACAAGTCACAAGCCTGTCAAAACATAACTGTGACATGCGAGCGACGTTATCCCATTGACCTGAAGAGGCAACAATGCTGTGTCAGTGTGGCATGAAAAGCATGACTGACATGTCAGCGCGCGATTCCAGGCCTCGATATGCGCTCAGTGCGCCTCCTCCCAGTTCGCGCCCGCGCCCACTTCGGCGACCAGCGGCACCTTCAGTTGCGCGACGCCGCACATCAGTTCCGGCAAGCGCTTACGTACGTCGGATAGTTCGTCGTCCGGCACTTCGAGGATCAGTTCGTCGTGCACCTGCATGATCATGCGCGTGCGGATGCCCGATGCCTCGATCCAGTTCTGCACCGCGATCATCGACATCTTGATCAGGTCGGCGGCCGTGCCCTGCATCGGCGCATTGATCGCGGCGCGCTCCGCCGCCTGACGGCGCGGGCCGTTGCCGCCGTTGATCTCGGGCAGCCACAGACGGCGGCCGAACACGGTTTCGACGTAGCCCTTCATCTTCGCGCTCGTCCGCGTGTTCTCCATGTAGGCGGCGACCCCCGGATAACGCGCGAAATAGCGGTCGATATAAAGCTTCGCTGCATCGCGTGTGATGCCGAGATTCGACGCGAGGCCGAAGGAGCTCATGCCGTAGATCAGGCCGAAGTTGATGACCTTCGCGATACGCCGCTGATCGTTCGACACTTCGAGCGGCGTCACGCTGAATACTTCGGCGGCCGTGGCGCGGTGAATGTCCTCGCCCTGTTTGAACGCGCGCAGCAGCGCTTCGTCGCCTGAGATATGCGCCATGATGCGCAGTTCGATCTGCGAGTAGTCCGCCGACACCAGCTTGTGTCCCGGCGGCGCAATGAAGGCTTCGCGGATGCGGCGGCCTTCACCCGTGCGCACGGGAATGTTCTGCAGATTGGGATCGTTCGATGCAAGGCGGCCCGTCACGGCAACCGCCTGCGCATAGTTCGTGTGCACGCGGCCCGTGGTGGCGTTGACCATGCGCGGCAGCTTGTCGGTGTACGTCGACTTGAGCTTCGACAGCCCGCGATGTTCGAGCAGGACCTTCGGCAGCGGATAGTCTTCCGCGAGCTTTTGCAGTACTTCTTCGTCGGTGGACGGCGCGCCGCTCGGCGTCTTCTTGATGACGGGCAATTCGAGCTTCTCGAAGAAGATCTGGCCGATCTGCTTCGGCGAGCCGAGATTGAATTCGCCGCCAGCGAATTCGTACGCCTGTTTTTCGAGTTCGACCAGACGCGTGGCGATCTCGTTGCTTTGCACGCGCAGCTTTTCCGCATCGATCAACACGCCGTTGCGCTCCATCTTGCGCAGCACGCGAGACGTCGGCACTTCGATGTCGCGGTACACGTGATCGAGTTGCGCTTCCGCGGCGACCTGCGGATACAGCGTCTGATGCAGACGCAACGTGATGTCGGCATCTTCGGCCGCGTATTCGGCGGCCTTGTCGAGCGCGACCTCGTCGAAGCCGATCTGCGATGCACCCTTGCCCGCGACGTCTTCATACTTGATCGTCTTCAGTCCGAGGTGACGCAGCGCGAGGTTGTCCATGTCATGCGGACGATGCGATTCGAGCACGTACGACTGCAGCAGCGTGTCATGCTCGATGCCGTCCATGACGATGCCGTAGTTCGCGAGCACCTGCTCGTCGTACTTCAGATGCTGGCCAACCTTCTTCTTGTCCTTACTTTCGAGCCAGGGCTTGAGCTTTGCGAGCACTTCGTCGCGCGACAACTGGACGGGCGCGTCGGGCCCGCGATGCGCGAGCGGAATGTACGCCGCCTTGCCTGCTTCGACCGCGATCGAGATGCCGACGATCTGCGCCGTCATCGGATCGAGCGACGTGGTTTCGGTATCGAACGAAGTAATGTCGGCCGCGTCGATCTTGGCGAGCCACGCGTCGAATTGCTCCCACGTCTGCACGGTGTCGTACTCGTGCTCGCCGTCGACGGTCGGCGCGGGCGGCACATCCGTCTCGGGCCCTTCGACGGCATCGGCAATTTCCACTTCGCGCAGCCACGTCTTGAAGCCGCTGCGCGTGAACACGTCGCGCAGTTCTTCGCGCGACTCGGGGCGCGTAGCGAGCGTCTCTTCGAACGAGGTAATCTGTTTCGTCAGGTCGCAATCCGTCTCGACGGTGACGAGCTTTCGTGCCATCGGCAGGAAATCGAGCGCGCGTCGCAGATTGTCTCCTACCGCACCTTTGATTTCATCCGCGTGTGCGACGATGCCATCAAGGGTTTCAAATTGCGTGAGCCATTTGATCGCGGTTTTCGGGCCGCATTTCTCGACGCCCGGTACGTTGTCGACGGTATCGCCGATCAGCGACAGGTAGTCGACGATGCGCTCGGGCGGTACGCCGAACTTGCCCACGACGCCTTCGCGGTCGAGCTTCTCGTTCGTCATCGTATTGATGAGGGTGACATGATCCGTCACGAGCTGCGCCAGATCCTTGTCCCCAGTGGATACGATCACGTTCATGCCGCGCGCCTCGGCGCGCTTCGCGAGCGTGCCGATCACGTCGTCGGCCTCGACGCCTTCGATCATCAGGAGCGGCCAGCCGAGCGAGCGCACGGCGACGTGAATCGGTTCGATCTGCTTCGACAGATCTTCCGGCATCGACGGACGGTTGGCCTTGTATTGCGGATACCAGTCGTCGCGAAACGTCTTGCCTTTGGCATCGAACACGCACGCGCTATACTCTGCCGTAACCTCCTTGCGCATACGGCGCAGCATGTTGATCATCCCGTAGAGCGCACCTGTCGGTGCACCGTCGGGACCGCGCAAATCAGGCATCGCATGGTAGGCCCGGTATAGATAACTCGAACCGTCAACCAATAGCAGGGTCTTACCTTCCAGGTTCTGTTCTTCAGGCATTATGACTAAGAGAAAAGTGATTCCGAGTCTGCGATCGCTCGCAGATCAAGAGCGCGCAACAGCCAAGAAGGCCCGCGCATCGTGGCAGATGTTCACGATTATGGCAGAGTTTATCGAGGCGACCGAGTACCTCTCGGAGATCCGCCCGGCCGTGAGCATCTATGGTTCGGCGCGTCTGAAACCGAACTCGCCGTACTACAAACTGGCCACGCAGATCGCGCGCAAACTGTCCGATGCGGGCTTCGCCGTCATCTCCGGCGGCGGCCCGGGCATCATGGAAGCGGCCAACAAGGGCGCGCATGCGGGCAAGGCACCGTCCGTCGGCCTGAACATCGAGTTGCCGCATGAGCAGTCGGGCAACCAGTGGCAGGACATCTCGCTGCGCTTCCGCCACTTCTTCACGCGCAAGGTCACGTTCGTGAAGAACTCGGATGCCGTCATCGTGATGCCGGGCGGCTTCGGCACGCTCGACGAACTGGCCGAAGTGCTCACGCTGATTCAAACCAAGAAGTCGCGGCACGTGCCCATCATTCTGGTCGGCGCGGAGTTCTGGAAGGGACTGCTGGGCTGGTTCGAATCGCAACTGGTGCCGATGGGCCTCATCAATCCTGGCGACATGAACCTGATGCAGGTGATCGACGATCCCGACCAGGTGCTCGAAGCGGTGCTCGCGTTCTACGAAGAGCGTGAAGAACAGCCCGAACAGCAGCCGAAGTCGGACGAAGACCGGATGTTCTATCTGTGATCTTCTGAAGCAATCGCCTCGCGGATACGTGCTGGTTAGAAGCCGCGTTCGCGATACGCGCCATCGCGTCGCGACGCGCGGCTACTTGCCGCGCGTTTTTTCTTGTGCGTCGTCTTGCTTCGTTTCCTTCGCCTGCGCTTCGAGCCACCGGCAGAACTGCTCGACGAGCGGCGCGTTCGCCACCTCGCGCCGCGCGACCCACCAGTAGCCGCGTGCATCGATGCGCGGCGCTTCCAGCGGCGTCACCAGCCGGCCTGACGCGAGTTCGTCATCGAGCAGCGGCAGCGGTCCGAGCGCGACGCCCAGTCCATCGACAGCCGCCTGCAAGGCCAGATAGAAATGGTCGAATGACTGTTTCTTGCGGCACTTCGCCTTGACGCCCGCCGCCTGCAGCCAGTGATGCCACGCGTCCGGCCGCGTATCCGAATGCAGCAGCACGTGACGTGCGAGGTCGTCGGCGGTATGGATGGGCAGGCGTTTCAGCAGCGCGGGACTGCACACGGGAATTTCACTTTCGTCGAGAAACTGGCCGCTCGCGCAATTCGGCCAGTGCGCGGGTCCGCGCCGCACGGCGACGTCGAAACTGTCGAGCGTCTCAACGGGTTGGTTCGATGTCGCGAGCCGCAACTCGACGTTCGGCGCCATCCGCTGAAACTGCGACAGACGCGGCAACAGCCACTTCATTGCGAAGGTGGGCAGCGCGTTCACGCGCAGCACATGCACGACGCCCGTGTCGCGCAACTGGTCGGTCGCGGCGGCAATGCTGTCGAACGCATCCTGCACCTTCGACAGATAGCGCCGGCCGTCTTCCGTCAGCCGCACGCGCTTGCCGTTGCGATGAAAGACCTGCACGCCGACCCACGCCTCGAGCGCGGCCACCTGGCGGCTGATTGCACCGTGCGTCACATGGAGTTCGTCGGCGGCTGCCGTGAAGCTGTTGCGCCGGGCAGCGGCCTCGAAGGCGCGCAGCGCCGGAAAAGGGGGAAGCTTGCGGTTCATCCTTGTGATTCTAGATCACAAGAGCTTGCCCTAGAAATCGTTTTGAGCGATCGGCAAACGGCGTTAACCTTCACGGCTTGTACTGGATAGTGAACGTCATGGATCAGCACCCCGACGCGCCGGAGCACGCGCCCGCTCCGACCACGCGCGAAATCTTCATGGGCTTTCTGGGCCTCGGCCTGACGTCGTTCGGCGGCGCGCTGCCGCTCGCGCGGCGGACCATCGTCGACCAGCACCGCTGGCTGACGGCCGCCGAATTCACCGATCTGCTGGGCCTGTGCCAATTCCTGCCGGGTGGCAACGTGATCAATCTGTCGGTGGCGCTCGGCATGCGCTTTCGGGGCTTGCCCGGCGCGCTGGCGGGCATTCTCGGTCTGATCGCCGGGCCGTCGCTGGTGGTGATCGCGCTGGGCGTGCTTTACGAGCACACGCAGAACGATCCGCGCATCAAGCATCTGTTCGCCGGGCTGGCGGCTGCCGCCGCGGGATTGCTGGTCGCGATGGCCGTCAAGATCCTGATGCCGCTGCGGCACGACTTGCGCGCCGCGGCGATCGCCGCGCTCGGCTTCATCGCGATTGCGCTGCTGCGCTTCCCGCTGCTGCCGACGATGCTCGTGCTGACGCCGCTCAGCATTTTCCTCGCGTCGCGCGTGGCGAAAGCCGAAGCGGCTGCCGGGTCCTCACAGCCGAACGAGGTGTCGAAATGATGGAAACGCTGATCGCCCTTGCCGTCATCTTCAGCCAGCTATCGCTGCTCGCTTTCGGCGGCGGCAACACGATCCTGCCGGAGATGCAGCGGCAGGTCGTCGAAGTGCATCACTGGATGCCCGCCAGCGAGTTCAGCGCGCTGTTCGCGCTTGCGCAGGCCGCGCCTGGTCCCAACATGATGGTCGTGACGCTGGTCGGCTGGCATGTGGCGGGCTGGGCGGGAATGTTGGTGACATCGCTGGCGAAGTTCGGACCGTCGTCCATCGTGACGATTCTCGCGATGCACGCGTGGAATCGCTTCAAGGACCGGCCGTGGCGGCGCGTCGCGCAGAAAGGGCTGGTGCCCGTGACGGCGGGGCTGGTCGCGGCGAGTGCGCTGCTGATCGCGAAGTCGTCGGATACGTCGTGGCTTGCATGGGGTATCACGGGCGCATGCGCAGGGCTCGCGTTTAAGACGCGCATTCACCCATTGTGGTTGCTCGGAGGCGGGGCGGTTGTGGGGCTTGTCGGGTTGGCGTACGTGTGAGGTGAATGTGGGCTCCACCTGCTTTGGGTTGCTTTGGGTTGCTTTGGGTTGTCTGCGACGCGGGGTGGTTTGCTTTGGCTTTTCGCTCGCATCCGCGATTCGTTAGCTCGCTTCAAGCGTCGCCCCTGTGCGGGGCGGCACCT